>JAVWYO010000001.1:0-81178 GCA_036661515.1 Muribaculaceae bacterium
TTGTAAATAATAATAAGATTGTGTGAATATCATAAAATTTAAGATGAAAATTATCTGAATCGAATAATCGCCTATGTCATAATGAGATATGTATATATTTAACATAGAGCACAAATAATTATCATTTTAACAAGATTGGTTGATTTTAATAACAAAATATGCGATATATATTTTTATACTCATAGATTATCGTATCATCTCCTTTATTATAGCTATTCAAAATAACAATCTGTATAACAGATTGTTATAGCATCTTACGCTCTAAACTTATACCAAAATTATTGTCATTTGGCTATTAAGTTAATTCACTTATTTTGTGTATTTAAAAAGCCCTGAAAACGACGTAACTAATTATATATTATTAAGTTACAAAAGCACAAAAGGCTATAAATTTCCGAACAAATTTTGTAAAGCTTATGTTTAATGTCGTACAGAAAAAGAATTATTGAATAGGTCGAATTATAAACATAAAGAATTATTGATTATGGATAAATTGACTTCAGTTTTATGGTTAACAATATTGATATTATTGTTTGGCTCTTGTGAAGATGACGATTGTTGTCAGCCTCGCAATAAAAATCAATATACTGTGCAACTATTTATAAAAGATAAAAACTATTTTAATATTGACAAAATTGACCTCTTGGCAAAGAATGGCGAGAACTCGCCATTTCAGCAATATGTGAATAATATATATTATGAATTGCGTGAATTTGATTCAGGTAAAGTGCTTTATAAATCTGATATTATTCCTATAACTCACAAAGAATTATCTCATAATATAAGCTTTAATAAAATTCCAAATGGGAAATATGAGCTAACGGTATGGGGAAATGTGACGACAGATGTTCCTATTGGATATTTGCATTTCAACAATAATGAGCATACTGATATATACATGGCAAATACTACTCTTATTTTTTCATCAGAGTGCCAGACAGCAAAATTATTTCTTGAACGCACCAAAGGCATGTTAGCCGTGGCAGTATTAAATTATCCTGCTGGAATTACAACTGTTAAGCAGTCGTTATCCTCAATTTCTGAGTTGGTAAATCATCATTTTGAGTATAGTGGAAATACTTTGGTATATAAAGATTTTGCAATACAACCTATGCTTCAAACTGTTTTTTCTCCAATAATAGGTGATAAAAAGGCGATACTTAGTCTTCAATTTAGTGATGGAAAGAATAGCAATATCCATTTACCAGAAATACCAATACCAATTAAACGAAATGAAATATCCATTGTGAGAGTTGATTTTGATGCTCTAACAAACACATGGAAAATTTGCATTCTTATCGATAAAGAATGGACAATAGTAGATGAATTGTATATACAATGATATAATAACGTTTGTATTTTTAATTAGTATTAATTTAATAATTTATTATTATGAAAAGAATTCTGTATTTAGCAATAGTAGCAATGTTGATGACAGCTTGCTCTAAAGATGATGACATGGCACAACTGCCAGGTGATAGCCACGCAGAAGCTGGATTTGTGAAAATCAGGCTTGCAATAGATAATACTATGGAGTTGAATCGAGGTGAGTTATACAGCCAAGATGCAACGCATAAGGTGACGAATGTTAAAGTGTATGTGTTTCTTCAATCGACTAATAATTTTTATTATTATCATTCAACAGTAGATGCTGGATGGTCGTTAGGACAAGTTCCCAAAGATATTAAAATTCCATTACCATCGGGCTCATACAAATTTATAGCTGTTGGTAGAGATGCTTCGGATTATTACTCTATTACTAATTTATCAGTACTACACAAATCATCGGAATTGGTTGCAACTGTTTCAATGTCGGGACGAGAATCTGAAATTTTTGCTGGAGAAATAGATGCAAAAGTATCCGTAGTAGCAGGAGCTTGTTGTAAATTAGAGCTGAAACGTAAAGTTGCTGGACTTTTGGGATATTTTAAGAATGTGCCAGCAGTGGTAAATGGAAAAACTGTTGCTAATTTACGTTTGTCGGCTTCTAAAGGATTCACGGATGTGAATTGCTCATTAGGTGGAATATCAACAATACCAACAACGGCAGCTTATAATGTCATAGATATTGCTCTTCAAACACAGAGTGTAGTAGGCGGATATTATACTGGAAATAATCTTACATCAGCAGGTGTTGTTAAATTACCAAATTCTCAGTTAGCAGGCGGATTTATTATTCCTGTTACAGGTTGTACTATGACTCTTGGCCTATATGACACAGGAGGACAGGTAATTAAAACATGGCAGGTGCTAATTACAGCATCACCTACGGTTGATTTTGTTGCTAACGGATTCTATACTTTAGGTAGAAAAATGAAAGTGGATAATATTAATGGTGGAACTCCTGCGACAACAGATGATGATGATGCTATTGATTTATCATCAGCAACTCAATGCTTGACATTAGAAGTCAAACCAGAATGGTCTCCTATTACATCTATGATTATTAAATAATTACGCTCTGTAATAATCGAAAAAATAAATGGAACAAGCCTATTAAAAAGGTCTGTTCCATTTTTTCTTATTTGTATAATAAGTATTTATTTATTTACTTGATATTTATTCCAGCCATCTTTTAAGTGTGCTAAGACTTGCTTTGCAGCTGCTATACCAGCATTAAAATTAGCTTCTGCCGTCTGTGCGCCCATCTTCTTTGGAGTGAAGAATACTCTTCCTGGAGCTACTTCGAGTAAACATTGAGCATTATCAGGCTTAATATCGGCAACGTACTTTACGTCGGTGCGTTCTTTAAGAGCTTCGGCGAGGCTATCTTCATCAATAACTTCTTTGCGAGCTGTATTAATTATAACACCCTTAGCTGGTAGCAATTTAATTAAATCCTTTGTAACTGATTTCTTTGTTTGTGCTGTTGCTGGTATATGCAATGACACAAATTGATTTTTTGAATAAAGTTCTTCAACACTATGAACAGGAGTTACACCTTCAGATATAAGAACTTCGTCTTTCACAAATGGATCGAGAGCCATCACATTCATTCCAAATCCTTTTGCAATTCTTGCAACATTGCGCCCAACTTGTCCGTAAGCATGAATACCAAGATTTTTTCCTTTTAATTCAATACCTGAAGTACCATCAAATTGATTGCGAATCATCATAACAAGCATTCCAAATACTAATTCAGCGACAGCATTTGAATTTTGTCCTGGAGTGTTCATCACGCACACTCCATTAGCTGTTGCTGTTGCAAGGTCAACATTGTCATATCCAGCTCCAGCACGAACTACAACTTTGAGTTTCTTTGCAGCGTCAAGAACTTCTTTGTCGACAATGTCGCTGCGAATGATTAATCCATCGGCATCAACAACGGCTTTAATAAGATCAGCCTTAGTCCCTTTCTCCAAGAGTACCATTTCATTACCCGATGCCTTTATTTCATCTGATATGCCTTTTACAGCGGCGGCGGCAAAAGGTTTTTCGGTAGCTACAAGTATTTTCATTATAACATTTATTTATGATTAATGATTGCTTTCAAATTCTTTCATCGCACCAATTAATACTTCAACACTCTCCATTGGTAGTGCATTATAAAGAGACGCACGGAATCCTCCAACAGAGCGGTGTCCTTTAATTCCTACGATGCCCTTAGTTGATGCAAAGTCAATAAAATCTTTTTCAAATTGTGTATATTCTGGTTTCATTACAAAGCATACATTCATGATAGAACGGTCTTCTTTATTAGCAACAGTTCCTACAAACATTTTACTTGTGTCAATGGCATCATATAGCTTAGCTGCTTTTGCCTTATCAAGTTCTTCAAGTTTGCTTATACCACCTAATTCTTTATACCATTTAAGAGTTTGCAATGCAGCAAAGATAGGTAATACTGGTGGTGTATTAAACATTGAACCTTTCTTGATGTGAGTACGATAATCAAGCATTGTAGGGATTGCACGTTCTACTTTACCAAGTGCCGATTCTTTAACAATAACGATTGTTACTCCAGCAGGGGCAAGATTCTTTTGAGCTCCAGCATATATAATATCGTATTTTGATACATCAATAGGGCGTGAAAAGATGTCGCTTGACATATCTGCTACCAATGGCACACCAACTTCTGGGTCTTTACGTATTTCGGTACCATAAATAGTATTATTTGATGTAAAATGGAAATAATCGGCATCTGATGGTACTTTATATCCTTTAGGAATGAAATTGAAGTTGGCATCTTTAGATGTCGCTACGATTTCAACTTCACCAAATAGTTTAGCTTCTTTAATAGCATTTACAGCCCAAGTACCAGTTTCTAAATATGCTGCTTTTTTGTTAAGTAGGTTGTATGGTACCATGCAAAATTCCATACTTGCACCACCACCAAGGAATAGAACCTTATAGCCCTCAGGGACATTAAGGAGTTCCTTAACCAATTCAGCTGCTTCTTCGATTACCGCAGTAAACTCTTTACTTCTATGGGATATTTCAAGGATTGATAATCCTGTTCCTGCGAAGTCTTTTATAGCTTCTGCTGTATTCTTTAATGTGTACTCGCTCAAAATTGAGGGTCCTGCATAAAAATTGTGCTTCTTCATTACGCAATATTTTTGTATGTTATATTTTCTTATTTGAATTGCAAATTTAATATAAATTCATTGAAAGAGAGAGTAAATTGAGCAAAAGGTTGTGCCTTATTTACAATTTCTAACATTAGCTATTAAAAATCATTCATTTTTTTTTATTAGAACGATGATATGACGGTTAAGCCTTTTCCTTTTTAATATTAGCAAGCTCAAGGCCATAGCCGTTTTTCTTATTTGCATATTTAAGCATGATAGCAATTATTAATGATAATGATGCTATACCTGTAAAAATACACATTGTGAGTGTATAATCATATACATTTGAATTCCCGATTTTACCTACTACACAATATGTATCAAGTACATAACCTATTAATGTAGGAACGCCCCAAAGCCCAATATTTTGGATAAAAAATATGAGTGCATAAGCTGTTCCAAGTTGATTCATAGGGAATATCTTTGCCACTGATGGCCACATAGCTGAAGGAACCAATGAAAATGCGATTCCTAAGATAATCATTAAGCCTATTGCAACAAATCCGTATTGAATAAATGGTATTGAATACACTAAATGGACAAATATCAACATCGAAGAACCAAGTATCATTATTGTTGCAGCTTTACCCTTTTTATCTATTATTGACCCAAATATAGGTGTGAGGATTAATGCTCCTAACGCTGGAAGACCTGCAATAGCTCCTGATATAGATTCATCAATAGCATATTTGTTGACCATAAATTCTGATGCAAATTTTTGGAAAGGGAATACACATGAATAGAAAAGTACGCATAATAAAGCTATGAGCCAAAACCCCTCATTTGTTAATATGTTTTTTACATCTTTAAATGAGAATTTCTCTTCTACTTCTTGGTGTGATTCTTTTATTTGTGCATCAAGTTTCTTATCCATTACTGAAAAGATAAAAAATGCTATGAGTCCGCCCAATAAGAGCAAAAGCCCTATCATTATTGGAGTCTCAATACTATATCTACGAGCTACTGGTATTGCTACGGCATAGGCAACTTGCGACCCAATACGCGCAAGTGCAACTTGGATTCCCATTGCCGTTGCCATCTCTTTGCCTCGAAACCATTTTGCTATAATTTTAGTAACCGTTATTCCTGCAACTTCTGCACCAACTCCAAATATTGCATAGCCCACTGATGCTACCCAAACGCTAAGATTATAATCCATTATAATGGTAGTATCATCATCTAATTGCGTCAGAGCATAATATTCAAGTGCAGTTCCTGCAACCATTAATATTGTTGATAATTTACCAGTAAATCTTATTCCGAAGCGGTCTAATATTAATCCACCCCAAATAAGCATTAATAGAAATACATTTAAAAAACTATATGCTCCTGTGAAAAATCCAAATTCAGCACTTGTCCAGGATAAGTCAGTTTCTAACATTCCCTTTAATGGTGCCATTACATCATTTACGTAATATGCAGCCATCATTGTAAGAGCTACAATAGCCAAGGCTGTCCACCTGATTGTTGGTGATTCGTTTAATCTTTTATCTGTCATAAATTTAATTGTTTTCGTATCTTTTGTGCAAAGGTACAAATATCTACAAAATATAGCATTCTTGTAGCAAATATTTTGCAAATAATTCATTTTAGCTACAAAAAGAAGCAATGTCGATTAAAATTATTTTCATTCGACATTGCTTTAATTTATTGATATTCAAGATTGAATATTAGATTTTAAAATCTTTCTTTATTTGTTCAATTTTAATGGCCGATTTAGCTTTCACTGCATCATAATCAGCTCGTGTAGCCATTTTATCTTTAATCTCGATATAAAATTTTATCTTAGGTTCTGTTCCTGATGGGCGAACTGAAACCTTTGTTCCATCTTCGCATAGGAATTGAAGTACATCAGATGTAGCAGGCATATCCATTTTATTGGTTGTGCCAGTCTTTATATCCTTTATCTCAAGAGTAGAATAATCTTTCATTGTCGCAACTGGATTTCCAGCAATTGTCTTAGGTGGATTTGAACGATATTCTTTCATTAACGCAACAATTTCTTCGGCTCCCGATTTTCCTTGTCTTACTAACGATATGCCAACTTCTTGTGAATATCCATATTTTATATAAATATCTTGAAGCATTTCCATCATGTTAAGTCCCTTGTCTTTTGCCCATGCAGCTATTTCACCCATCAATGATATTGCTGAAACAGAATCTTTATCACGAGCAAAATCTTCAGCAAGGAAGCCAAAACTTTCTTCACCACCTCCAAGATAACGACTCTTTCCTTCGTTATCACGTATTACAGCGGCAATCCACTTAAAGCCTGTGAAACAATCATACATCTTAATCTTTTGTGCATCGGCTATAACCTTAATTAATTCTGTTGTCACAATAGTCTTAACGATATATTCATTTCCTGTAAGAAGCCCAAGTTCTTTATTACGAGTCATTAAATAATTAAGGAATATCAATTGAATTTGATTCCCATTAATAAGGACAAATTTTCCTTCATTGTCTTTTATTACAACACCAATACGGTCGGCATCGGGATCTGAAGCCATTACAATATCGGCATCAACCTCTTCGGCCTTTGCTATAGCCATAGCCATAGCCGATGGATTTTCGGGGTTAGGAGAGTCTACCGTTGGAAAATCTCCACTTGGAATATCTTGCTCTGGGACATGTATGATATTAGTAAATCCCCAATTCTTTAAAGACTGAGGTATTAGCTCACGTCCTGTGCCATGAATAGGAGTATATACTATTTTTAAATCATGATGTCGTTTTATAGCATCAGGTGTTAAAGATAGTGCTTTGATTCGAGACAAGAAATTATCATCAATATCTTTTCCTATTGAAACTATCTTTGCTGGATTTGCTTTAAATTTTATATCTTTTACGCCTGCAATCTTATTTACATGGTCAATTATATTAGAATCATGTGGCGCTATAATTTGAGCGCCATCATTCCAATATGCTTTATATCCATTATATTCTTTTGGGTTGTGCGATGCAGTAATAATGACTCCACTTTGACAACCTAATTCCCTAATTGCAAAAGAAATTTCGGGAGTAGGGCGGAAGTTCTCAAAAAGATATACCTTTATCCCATTTGCAGAGAATATTGCTGCAACTGTTTCAGCAAATAATCGGCTGTTATTCCTTACATCATGACCAACTACTACACTAATTTCTGGAAGATCTGCAAATGCTACATTTAAGTAATTAGATAATCCTTGCGTAGCTGCGCCAACGGTGTATATATTCATGCGATTGCTCCCAACGCCCATAATGCCTCGCAAGCCACCTGTACCAAATTCTAAATCTTTATAAAAAGATTCAATCAAGTCAGTTTTATCGTCGTTACTGAGCATTTTACTAACCTCATTACGCGATTTCTCGTCATAACCATCACCAAGCCAAACATTGGCTTTGTCGGTTACTAATTTAATTAGAGCTTCGTCTTTCATCTATTTGAATTTTTAATAAGTATTCATTTTTATTTCTAACAAAATTAAGCACTTATAGTATAAATAGCAAATTTTTTAGGATAATCAATCACTATAATTTACCCACTCTGTGCAATAATGATGTTAAAGATGTGTAATTCACAACAATTAGTAGCAGATTATGCTAAATAACTATTTGCTGAAAAATTGTTTTAATGCACATATCATGTAATAATGATCATCAACCGAGCCTGTTTCTCTTACGGAATGCATTGCCCATATAGGATTGCCTATATCCACACCAGCTATGTCTATTTGAGATGTTAGAATATTTCCAAGAGTAGAGCCTCCTGCTACGTCAGAGTGATTAACAAAATACTGCATTGGGACATTAGCCTTCCTACAAATTTCTTTGAATATAGCTGAAGAATGGGCATCTGTCATATATTTACAGTTCGCATTAATTTTTATTACAGGACCTCCACCCATTACAGGGTGATTGGTAATGTCATATTTCTCTGGATAATTTGGGTGGAAAGCATGGGCATTATCTGCTGATAGCATGAATGACTGAGCTATGGCTCGATAAAAATACTCATCATTTCCTCCAGTGGCAATTATTAATCGCTTTAATATGTTTTTTAGAACTGGCGATGCTGCGCCTTGCTTTGTGCCACTACCAGTTTCTTCATTGTCAAATATTGCCAAAACTCTTGTCGTTTTACTATCATTGCTATCAAGAAGAGCCGTAAGCCCAGCATGTACCATACTTAAATCATCAATTCTACCTGCTGAAATAAATTCTTCGTCCAATCCTACTCTTGTCGACTTTGTAGTGTCATATATTAGTAAATCGAAGTCAATGATATCTTTAATATCGACATCTAACTCTTTTGCAATTAATTTTAAAAGAATATTTTCTCTGCTAATTTCGTCTTTAATTATGCCAAGAATAGGAAGCATATCTTTTTGCTTAGATAATGGGTTCCCTTCATTAACTGAACGGTTAAAGTGGATAGCAAGATGTGGTATTACAAGTATAGGCCGATTTATCTTAATTAGCTGTGTCTTTGGCGACAGTACATCATCGCCTCTTAGCATTACTCTTCCTGCAACAGATAAAGGACGGTCAAACCAAGTGTAAAGGATAGGACCCCCATATACCTCTGTATTAAGTTTTATAATTCCTCCCTCAGTGTTTATTTCCGATTGTGGCTTAATCCTGAAACAAGGAGAATCGCTATGGGCAGCAATAATTTTAAATCCATGTTTCCACATAGCCTCTTCGCCTAAAATAAAGGCAAATATTGCTGAATCATTTTTTGTTACATAATATTTCTGACCTGGCTTTATATCCCAAGCATCACAAGATTTCAATTCATGAAATCCATTATTATCCAACTCCTTTTTTATAGTATTAACAGCCAAAAAATCGCAAGGGCTATTATCTAAAAAGTCCATTAACGACGATGCGTATCTATTTTTCATTTAAGTATATGTGTTTTAATGATTATAAAAAAATCAATCATTATTGTAATGTAAACTATTTAATGCTCTAAGAACGTTGCATAACTTCTGTCCCCAATATGCCTCAAAATTATCTTTACACAGATACAAAATATCTTGTGTGTCATCGATTGGAGCCTCTTTTACTGATGAAATAAAATTATATAAATCTTGATATATATCAGCAAGGCATTCCGAGATACTTGCTGCAATAGGAGTATCTGAATATTTCATATCATCTTCAAAAACTTCAAGATACACGTCATCGGGTCCCATTAAAGTTTCCATATTCCTACGAATACTCTCATAGTAGTCCTCATCAAGGTACGAATCGATAAAGGTACTACTATCAGAATCCCCTTTAAGCAGATCAGTAGCAGAGATATATAATCGTGGAAGTAATTTCAGTAACGAAAATATAAATGTTTCGCGTTCGATTTCGCGTGTTGTCTCTATTTCATTGCAATATTCATTTGCCAAAGCAATAAAGGCAATGCTATTAGTACTAAGTTTACTCGAATTTTCCATAACATATCACATTAAACGGTTTTATTTTCAATATATAACGAATTACGAAGCACAAAATCATATACATTTTCTGGCAAAAAAAAGTTCATGTTTTTACCTGCTTTTATTCCTTCTCTTATGAACGATGATGATATTTCAATAATCGGTGCTTTGGTAAGAAACGTTACATTTTTTACTATATTTTTGTCATCAATATTATATCCATTACGAGGATACACTATCACGCCATATCTTTGTATTATAAGTTCATTATCTTTCCATTTGTCAAAATTTGCCCAATTATCTGCGCCAATAATTATTACAAATTCATCATCTGGAAATTTGGCCGAAAGGGCATTGAGCGTATTTATTGTATATGATGGTCGTGGTAACGTGTATTCAAATCCCGATGTAATAACATCTTTACAACCTTTTGACACCATCTCTGCCATTCTCAGTCTCACGCTGTCATCTTTTAGATTGCATGAGCCCTTTAATGGATTTTCAGGCGATACCATGAGCCACACTTTATCAACATCAGTGTATTGACTAATGTAGTTGGCAAGCATTGCATGCCCAATGTGGATAGGGTTAAACGACCCACCGAAAATACCTATCTTCATATATACTGCGTCTATTATTTACTTATAAAAGATTTTATGACATCGTGAGTTTCATTGATAGCGTCCATTAAAATATCATTTATAACTATTTTATCAAATTCTGGAGCAAATGAAATTTCAAAAGATGCTTTATCCACACGCTGATTAATAGCATCTATCGTATCAGTCCCTCGTGATAAAAGACGATGTTTAAGAGTGTCAATGCTTGGTGGCTGAATAAAAATAGACAACGCATCATCTTTAAATTGCTTTTTCACATTAATCCCTCCTTTTACATCAATGTCAAGAATGACATTTCTGCCTGATTCTCTAATACGGGCTATCTCTTTGCGTAGAGTACCATAAAATCGACCTGGATACACCTCTTCATATTCAACAAGTTCATTTTCAGTAATTGCCTTATTAAAATCATCTAATGATAAAAAGTAATAGCTCACGCCATCTTGTTCACCACGACGTGGCTCTCTATTGGTTGCCGAAATAGAAAACTCCATATTTAAGTCATTACCTTTTATAAGCTCACTTATAATAGTAGATTTTCCACAACCCGATGGTGCTGATATAATTATTATTTTACCTATTGCCATATATGAATCTTACATTATATTTAATACCTGTTCCTTCATTTGTTCAAGTTCATCTTTCATTCTCACAACAATACGTTGCATTTCGGGGTGGTTAGATTTTGAGCCAAGAGTATTAATTTCTCTTCCCATCTCTTGAGTGATAAAGCCTAATTTTTTTCCTTGCCCATGCCCATTATTCATTGTGTCGATAAAATAATCAAGATGATTGCGTAGGCGAAGTTTCTCTTCATTAATATCTAATTTCTCTATGTAAAATATCATTTCTTGCTCAAATCTACCTCTGTCATATTCTGCACCCTCCATTTTTGCAAGAGATTCTTGAATACGTGATTTAATTTTAGTCACACGCTCTGCCTCATAAGGTTCCACATCTTTCAATCGTGCGCTAATATTAGCAATTTTCTCTTTAAAGAATGTTTCCAATCGTGCACCTTCTTGTGCCCGAAAAGCAATAAGCGAATGTATTGCTTTATCCACTGCTTCAGTTAGAACAACTAATTCTCCATCATCTATCACATCACCATCATTTGATTTCAAGGCATCAGGTAAGCGCAATAATGTAGCATACCAATCTTGAGGTAAAGGAATATTTAAATTTTTCGACATTTCCTCAATTTGTAATTTGTATGATGTGAGTAGTGGTATATTCAAAGGAACTACTACATTATTACTATTAGTCTCAGCAGAAATATATAAATCTACTTTCCCTCGTTCAAGAAGTCGTGAAACGTTATTGCGTAACTCAAGTTCTTTTTCACGATATATTTGTGGGAGTCTCACCGACAAATCAAGCTGTTTACTGTTTAGTGATTTGATTTCCACAGTGATTTTCTTATTATTATAAGTAATGACTGCTTTGCCAAATCCTGTCATTGATAGAATCATTATAAAGTTTTTTTACAAAATTAATGCGATATTTGAAAGCAATGGCAATAAAAACAGAAAAAGTGGTAATTTTGCACTAATTATTTTTACTGACATGGCAAATATACTAAATATTGAGACATCAACCGATGTTTGTTCGGTAGCTCTTTCTTCAGAAGGTGGAATTTTAATTCATCACGAAGATTTTAAAGGTCAAAATCATGCACTACTTTTAAGTGGATTCATTGAAGATGTCCTAAAATATGTAGCCAGTAGAGAGATAAAACTCGATGCTGTGGCTATAAGCATAGGTCCTGGTTCTTATACAGGTCTTAGAATTGGATTATCTGAGGCTAAAGGATTATGTTTTGGGCTCGGAATACCATTGATTGGTATTGATACACTTAAACTACTGGCTGTATCTGTAATGTTTAATCATGAAATTACAGATGACGACACCTTATTCGTGCCAATGATTGACGCACGGCGTATGGAGGTATTTACTGGTGTATATGACATTGCTCTTAATGAGATTATCAAGCAAGCCCCATTAATTATTGATGAAAATGCTTTTAGCGATTTAATTAATACTGGAAAGAAATTATTATTCTTCGGAAATGGTGCCGAGAAAACCTACAATGCAATAAAAAATGATAATATCAAGTTTATTCCTAATATTAAACCTGTCGCTTTGGATATGATAGCTTTATCGGAAAAGGCATTTCGTAATAATGATTTTATTGATTTAGCATATTCTACACCAAAATATCTCAAAGAATTTCAAGCCACAATATCAAAAAAAGCGTTATAATTAATAACAAGATTGAGATTTTATTGATTATAAATTAACTCAGTCATTTTAATTGTCTATATTTGTATATGAATAATTATCCCGATTTAGATATGCTAAAATATAATTCACAACTAAAATCACTTGTACTGCCTGAATATGGTAGAAATGTACAACAAATGATTGATCATTGTGTTGCTATCCCTGATAAGGAAGAGCGCACTCGTTGTGCATTCTCCATAATTCAAATTATGGGAAACCTGTTTCCTCATCTTAGAGATGTTGAAGATTTTAAACACAAGTTATGGGACCATCTTGCAATAATGTCGGGTTTTAAACTCGATATAGATTTCCCATGCGAAGTAATAAAGGAGGAAAATCTCTTCACAAAGCCCGAAAAAGTGGATTACAAGTTATCTCCAATAAAATTTCGTCATTATGGCAAGACTATTGAGATGATGATTGAGCGGGCTGCGGTGTATCCCGAAGGAGAAGAAAAAGATGTTCTCATTTCGCTTATCGCTCATCACATGAAGAAATTAATATTTTCTATAAATAAAGATGGCGTGGAAGATGAGAAGATTCTTAATGATCTCTATCACTATTCTCATGGGAAAATAAAGCTCGATGCCGCTACTTATAAGTTGCGAGTATTCAAGGAAGCACCTGCGCCACAGCAAGCTCCTGCACGTAAAATGAGAAAGAAATCAAAATAAATATTACTAACCTTATATAAAACGTATAGCCATGAGTACATTTGTAGTAGAAGGTGGTCATAAACTCCATGGAGATATTTTCCCACAAGGGGCAAAGAATGAAGCATTAGAGATACTTTGTGCAACATTATTAACCCCCGACAAAGTTACTATTTCCAATCTTCCCGACATTCTTGATGTGAATAACTTGATTTCCCTCTTAAAGGATATGGGGGTGAAGGTTACAAAAGAAGCACAGGGCAGTTACATATTTCAAGCAAATAACATAAATCTTAATTATTTGCAAGATAAAGAATTCTTGTCTAAAGCAGCATCACTTCGTGGCTCTGTAATGATTATAGGTCCATTAGTTGCACGTTTTGGATATGCAGTTCTACCTAAGCCCGGTGGCGATAAAATTGGTCGTCGCCGCTTAGATACTCACTTTATAGGTATTCAAAAACTTGGCGCTGAATTTAATTATAAATCAGCAGAGCATCTTTATGAAGTAAAAGCCGACAAATTAAAAGGTGCATATATGCTCCTTGATGAAGCATCTGTTACTGGTACTGCAAATATATTAATGGCAGCAGTACTTGCTGAGGGTAAAACTACAATATACAATGCTGCATGTGAGCCTTATATTCAACAATTGTCAAAAATGCTCATTTCTATGGGCGCAAATATTTCTGGCGTGGGTTCAAATCTCCTTATTATAGAAGGAGTAAAAGAACTACATGGCTGCAAACATCGTATTCTACCCGATATGATTGAAGTAGGCAGCTTTATTGGTATGGCTGCTATGACTGGTTCTGAAATAACACTTAAAAATGTGTCATTCGATGATTTAGGAATTATTCCCGATAGCTTCAAGCGACTCGGTATAACTATCGAACATAGGAATGATGATATTTATATTCCATCTCATGATGGGTATGAGATAGAAACATTCATAGATGGTTCAATAATGACATTTGCCGATGCTACATGGCCTGGACTATCGCCCGACTTGCTAAGTGTGTTCTTAGTCGTTGCCACACAAGCAAAGGGGTGTGTGTTGATACATCAAAAAATGTTTGAAAGCAGGTTATTCTTTGTAGATAAACTCATTGATATGGGTGCTCAAATAATTCTTTGTGATCCTCACCGCGCAGCGGTAATTGGTTCTGGAAAAATAAACTCTTTGCGTGCCACTAACATGGTATCTCCAGATATTCGTGCTGGTATTGCAATGCTTATTGCAGCTATGTCGGCAAAAGGGACGAGCTATATTCATAATATAGATCAAATTGACCGTGGCTATCAAGACATCGACAAGCGCCTCAATGAAATTGGAGCTAATATAATTCGCACATCTTAGAACACTAATAATCAATGATTACGAGAGAAGAAATCATAGAAATTGGCTCATTTAATAAACCGCATGGAATTTCAGGCGAAATTTCGGCTTCTTTCATTTGTGATGCCAGTGAAGTCAAAAAATTCAGTTGCCTTATAATTGATATAAATGGTATTTTTGTCCCATTCTTTATTGAAGGAATAAGAGAGAAAAATGACCACACATTATTACTTAAACTAAGTGATATTGATTCCGAAGAAAGTGCTAAAGGTTTCTACAAAAATGATATATTTGCACTGAAAAATGAATATATCGAAAGCGAAGTTGAAGAAGCACCAGCCGATTTCTTTATAGGGTTTAAAGTCATTGATTCAAAATTAGGACTAATTGGTGAGATTGTCGATATTGACGATTCAACCGAGAATGCATTGTTTATAATCGAAAAAGATGACAACGAATATTATATTCCAATCACCGACGATTTCATTAATGATATTGATGAAGATAAAAATATTATCTATATGTCACTACCAGAAGGAATCCTTAATTTATGATTTTTTGTATGAGTTGGAGCAATAGTATTAAATAATTATAAAAAACATGCTTCCAACGAAATACCAATCAGTTATTTATTTAATTTAGCAATTCAAAACCGAAAAAATATTATACGTTATGAGCGATAATGAAATTAAAGAATATGATGAAGATGAAGCTATAAAATTCATCAAAAATTTTATTCCGCAAGAGATTAAAAACAAGTATAGCGATGACGATATCCTTATCATTATGGATATAATGTTTGATTATTATGAAGATAAAGGATATCTTGATATCGATAACGATGATGAAGAAAGCGATATTAGTATCCCTGACTTAGTTGGTCATGTTAAAAATACGCTTCGCAAGGATATTGATAATGTCATAGAAATGGACGATGTCATGAGCCTTGTGCTTGGCGAATTAGAATATGAGAAATCAATCGGAATGTATGAGGATTAGATGAATGTTTAATAAAAAAATATATATAATTGCCTGTTCAATATTCCTTTCTGCGTTTTTTTCCCCAGTTACAAGCTATGGAAAAGATGGTGGGGAAAAATATAATAACGTAAAAGAAAAATCATCTAAGGCTCAAAAAGTAGCCGAAGATTTATATGATTTGACACTTGAAGAAAACTTTGAACGCCCTCATCTTGGTAAATATGCTAATAAAATAGCTCCATTTCAAAAAGAACAAGCTAAGGCATTAAAACGTGAAAAATTTAAGACCGAATTAATGCGTAATGGAGAAGTTATTGTTATAACAATTCCTGCGGGGAATCTATATTTACCAAATGATACCGCCCTTTGTGACGCTGCTTCGATATATCTTCGCCCGTTTTTGAAATTTCTTAAAACGCCCGACATGTATCGATTAATGCTTGTTATGCACACTGATAATACGGGAACTGATAACTATACTTTTAATCTTTCTAAGACAAGAGTAGAAGCAGTATTTGATTGGTTTGATAACCAAAAAATAAATACCGATTTTATAATTCCTTATGCTCTTGGTGGCAGTGAGCCAATGCTTTCTAATAATTCTTCAGTAAATAGAGCCGAGAACCGACGATTAGAAATATACATTGTGCCAGGGAAGGCTATGATTGAAATGGCTAAAAAAGGCACAATTACATTATGATTTTTGTGCCCAATGTGCAAATTATTGACTAATTTTGCACATTATTTCTGTATAAATTAAAGTAATATATATAATGGCAAAAGAGCTTAAGAACCTTACCAAGAGAGCGGATAACTACTCTCAATGGTATAATGAGCTTGTGGTAAAAGCTGACTTAGCTGAACAATCAGCTGTGCGTGGATGTATGGTAATCAAACCTTATGGCTATGCTATTTGGGAAAAAATACAACGTCAATTAGACGATATGTTTAAGGAAACAGGGCATGTTAATGCCTATTTCCCTCTACTTATCCCTAAATCTTTTCTTAGCAAAGAAGCCGACCACGTAGAAGGTTTTGCTAAAGAATGTGCCGTAGTAACACACTATCGCCTTAAAAATGCGCCTGATGGAAATGGGGTAGTGGTTGACCCAGAAGCTAAACTTGAAGAGGAGTTAATCATTCGTCCTACTTCTGAAACTATTATTTGGAACACATATAAAAATTGGATTCAATCATATCGCGATCTTCCTATATTGTGTAACCAATGGGCTAATGTTTTCCGCTGGGAAATGCGTACGCGCATGTTTTTACGTACGGCTGAATTCCTTTGGCAAGAAGGGCACACAGCTCATGCAACAAAAGACGAAGCTCTTGAAGAGGCTATAAGAATGTTGAATATATATGCCGAGTTCGCAGAAAAATACATGGCAGTTCCTGTAATTAAAGGTGTCAAATCGGCTAACGAACGTTTTGCTGGAGCCCTCGATACTTATACTATTGAAGCCATGATGCAAGACGGTAAAGCTCTCCAATCGGGAACATCTCATTTCCTTGGACAAAATTTTGCCAAGGCGTTTGACGTTAAGTTTATTAATAAAAACAACGAACTTGAATATGTATGGGCTACATCATGGGGCGTTTCTACTCGCTTAATTGGAGCTCTAATAATGGCACATTCCGATGATAATGGACTCGTTTTGCCTCCACACTTAGCTCCGATACAGGTAGTGATTATACCAATTTATAAAGATGACACCCAACTTGCAACTATCAATGAAAAGGTGTTGCCAATAATGGCAAATCTAAAAAAATTAGGAATAAGCGTCAAGTACGATAATAGTGACAATCGCCGTCCTGGATTTAAATTTGCTGACTACGAATTAAAGGGAGTCCCTGTTCGCTTAGCAATAGGTGCAAGAGATATCGAGAATGGAACAATAGAGATAATGCGACGTGATACACTTGAAAAATCATCAGTATCAATAGATAATATCGAACAACAAGTCGCTAACTTACTTGAAGAGATACAACAAAATATCTTCACTAAAGCCCTTAACTTCCGCGAAGCTCACACTGTAAAAGTTGACACATACGATGAATTTAAGGAAAAAATAGAAGAAGGGTACTTCATATTAGCTCATTGGGATGGCACTACCGAAACCGAAGAAAAAATAAAGGAAGACACTAAAGCAACCCTTCGTTGTATTCCTTTAGATGGGGATAAAACGCCTGGAAAATGTATTGTAACAGGAAAACCATCAGCTCAAAGAGTAATATTTGCTCGCAATTATTAGTCTATATAGAATAATACAATTACAATTATAATCAATAACGCACAAGCCACCATGACTTGTGCGTTATTGATTATATGCAAAAATATAAGTAAAAAAGCCTTTCCAACGCCAAATTATAGTCGAATATTGTGTTAAATATGATAATTTTACAAAAATATGCCAGTAAATTTGTTGGTATATAATAATTATATATATCTTTGCTACAACCAATAAATGTAACATCATATATAATCCTGTTATTTATTGGTCACAAATAACTAATAGTTACGAACTTAAAAATCAAATTTGCCTATTGACCCTACATTACTCTAATAATAAAAAAATAACTGGTAATGGAAAATTTAATAACTCTTACCGACGAACAGTTGGTTGCGTTATATGCAAAGGGTGAAAATGAGGCGTTTGATGTTCTTCTTAATCGACATAAGACTCGCATCTATTCCTACATCAATCACATAGTTAAAGATCGTGATTTATCTGATGATATATTTCAAGAGACTTTTGTTAAGGCTATAACAACTATAAATCAAGGTCGTTATACCGAAAACGGTAAATTCCCTGCTTGGATTTCTCGGATTGCTCACAATCTTATTATAGATTATTATCGTCAAGAAAAAACTGAAAATAATCAATCTTGTGACAGCGATAATATTGACATTCTTAATCGTAAAGAATTAAGTGAAGACACCATTGAAGATATTCTTATATCTTCGCAAATTCAGCAAGATGTAAAACGCTTAGTAATGGCTCTCCCTGATAGTCAACGCGAAGTCGTAATAATGAGATATTATCGTAATATGAGCTTTAAGGAGATTGCCGACAACACAAATGTTAGTATTAACACCGCTCTTGGACGTATGCGGTATGCAATTCTTAATATACGTCGCATTGCTGAAGAAAATAATATTATACTCACTGCCTAAGAAGCTGTAATAAAAAAAAGAAAATTTATTTTCTTTTTTTTATTGCTTTCATTAGTGTTATCTTTGTCATATGATTACTGTATTCAAAAGATTAATTTTTTAATATGAAACCAACCTTATTAGTTCTTGCTGCTGGCATGGGAAGCCGTTATGGTGGCCTCAAGCAATTAGATGCCGTAGGCCCATCTGGTGAAACAATTATGGACTATTCTATATATGATGCAATTAGATGCGGATTTGGAAAGATAGTATTTGTTATTCGTCATGATTTTGAAAAAGATTTTCGTGATAAGATACTCCCAAAATATGAAAATCATATCCCTATAGAAGTAGTATTCCAAGATATAACAAAACTGCCTAACGGTATTAAGCCAAACCCCGAACGCATCAAGCCTTGGGGCACAAACCATGCCGTATTGATGGGTAAAGACATCATAAAAGAACCATTTGCAGTAATTAATGCTGACGATTTCTATGGCTATGATAGCTTTAAAACATTAGCAGATGCACTGATTAAAATGATTGGTAAGACCAATGAATATTGTATGGTAGGATTTCGTGTTGGTAATACTCTGTCTGATAGCGGTGATGTCTCGCGCGGAATATGCAACATCACCGACGGCATTCTTTCCACAGTAACGGAAAGACATGGCATAATGAGACGTGATGGAGATGTATCTTTTATAGAAAACGATGAGATAAATGTAATTGATGATAATACTCTCGTTTCAATGAATATGTGGGGATTTACTCCTGATTATTTTGAATATTCAGAGGACTTTTTTATTAAATTCCTTAGTAAAAATGCCAATGAATTGAAAGCCGAATTTTACATCCCGACTATGGTTAATGAACTAATAACGTCAGGTAAATCCACAGTGAAAGTATATGACACCTCGTCGTCTTGGTTTGGAGTTACCTATGCCGATGATAAAGAGGTTGTGGTGAAAAAAATTAGTAATCTTATTAAAAATGGAGAATATCCACAAAAACTATTTTAATTGATTTAAACCTAAAACAAATAATAATGAAAACAAAAATATTAGTGACTGGTGGAACTGGATATATTGGTTCGCATACAGTTGTAGAACTACAAAATGCAGGCTACGATGTAGTAATTATAGATAATTTATCGAATAGTAATAAACAGGTACTCGATGGAATTGAGAAAATAACTGGTACACGTCCTGTTTTTGTTGAAGCCGATTGCACTGATATTGTTGCTCTACGCAAGCTATTTAACGATAATAAAGGAATTGCTGGAATTATCAATTTTGCTGCAAGTAAAGCTGTTGGAGAATCAGTAGAAAAGCCAATTCTATACTATCGTAATAATTTGGTAACATTATTAAATCTACTTGAAGTTATGCCAGAATTTGGCACGAAAGGAATCGTTTTTTCATCATCTTGTACTGTATATGGTGAGCCAGATGAAAATCCAGTTACTGAGAATGCTCCAATAAAAAAAGCAACATCACCCTATGGCAACACAAAACAAATTTCTGAAGAAATAATCGCCGACACTATTAATTCAGGAGCACCAATAAAAAGCATTTTACTTAGATATTTCAATCCAGTTGGAGCACATCCAAGTGCTGAAATTGGAGAATTACCAAACGGAGTTCCACAAAATTTGATTCCGTTCCTAACGCAGACGGCTATGGGCATTCGCAAAGAAATGAGCGTTTTTGGTAATGATTATAATACTCCCGATGGCTCATGTATTCGTGATTTTATAAATGTAGTTGATCTTGCTAAAGCACACGTTATAGCAATTAAAAGAATGCTTGAAGATAAGAGCAATGAAAAAATAGAGATATTTAATTTGGGAACAGGTATTGGACTATCAGTGTTGCAACTTATCAATGCTTTTGAAACGTCAACAGGCGTGAAAGTCCCTTATAAGATTGTAGGCCGTCGTAATGGTGACATAGAAAAAGTGTGGGCAAATCCTAAACGTGCTAATGAAGTACTTGGCTGGACGGCATCTACAACAATTGAAGACACTATGCGTTCTGCTTGGAACTGGCAAAATCGACTGAGAGAGCGCCACATAATGTAATCCACAATATTTGATAAATAAATTAATCGAGTAGAGAAATAAGATTAACTCTTGTTTCTACTACTCGATTGCGGTTTCTAATATAGTATTGATAGACCCATAATCAAGGTTCAGCCGAAGATTAATAAACGACCATGCGATAGCCCCATAATCATTATTGATGTAGCATACCTTTAATATTAAGATACTTATATAATTCCCAGCGAAGGCCATAGTCTCCCATTGAATCATTAATTTCTAAAGTATCCCATCCCATTACAATTAGCTTTCTCACTAATGTTTCATTTGCTAAAATTACCACACCAACATCTTTCATATCTTTACGTGTGAGTAGTTCTCCTGATAAAATCTTAATCCTTAGCCCTCCTGCCATAAATTTGGAGAATTGATGCCTATATTCGCTACTACCTGATGTTATTCTTGCCTCTAATAGCGTTGGCACATGACCCATGATAAACGCGTTTTTTGACTCGTTATTAAATTCACGTATGAATCGGTACCGCTCATTGATGTCTTTAAACCATGTAGCGATATTATAAAAGTAACTTAACATTATTATAGCATTACGTTATTCGTTATTTGTACCGTTCCATTTATCCTTTTCTTCTTTTTTTTGAGCAATTTTTTTGACCCGCTTGAAGGCATAAATAGAACAAATAACCAAGCCACTACCTATAAGAAGACTTACTACCCCTTGGTGTTGAAACTCGGGTGGGGCGCTACTGAATATCATAATAGCTTTAAAAACATTTAACACTCCCAAGATGCCCAATACCCAACCTAAAATTTTCATATGATTTATTTTTATATGTTATTCTTTATCTCCATTGTGAAACTCCTTTTTTTCTCTCATCAGCAGATATGCTGGTAGAAAACAGATTAATATCACACTTATTAATCCACCAATTATTGATGGAGCCCCTCCTCTAAAAGTATCTAAAGTAAAAATTTGAAATACCATAACAAATCCAAAAACTAAAAAACACACGCCAAATGTTCTCTTCATAATAATTAAAATTTATTGTAACATTATCAATAGAATATTTACATCGGAAGATGCAAATACTCTTTCATCAACCTAACGTGTGTAAAGGTATAATCTATAATAAGATTATTGGGAGAATTGCAAGCCTTGCAATTGTATTTTTATTTTTCAAATGTAACTAAACTTCGATCAAGAATAATTTTTTTCTCACGACCTCGGTCGCCAGTTATAATATAATTTGAAGCTAATGAAATATCAAAGACATTAATAAATGCTTCTCTTATGCGAGAGCATTTTTCATTGATCGAATTTTTTGTTGGGTCGGTTATGTCGTAAATACTCTTTTCCATCTTGTCAAGTTGTTCTCTATTACTTACAGCAAGGTATATTTTAATTAATTCTGTTCTATATTCACTAAGATTTTTGAACAGAATGCCATTAGGATATTTTAGGAAAAGCAGATATACCGCTTTTTCCAAAGGATGCAATATTATCTCTTTATCATAATCATTAAGAATGATTCTATATTCTTTTGTAATTGTTACTTTACTCAGCTTTTGCTCTATCTGCAAAGCCTTTTTTAAAACCATCTGATTAATTCCTATTTGTTGAAGTCTCGCCACTCTTTCTGCTATTTCAGAAATTAATCTTTGGGCTTCTAAACAAAATTTAAAATCAGCGATTTCGTCTCCTTCAGGCTCTTCAATATCATAGAACACCAGTGGGTCACCTACATATTCAAGATACTTTAATATCTCTTGTTTAATATAATCTTGCTTGATTGATACACATTCATAATAGCTAAATATAAACGATAAATCGGTTTCCGATTTATATCTAATAAACCCCGCTTTTAGACTGCCGCCATAAATAATGTATTTGAATAAATCGCTATATTTAAGAATATTAGTGTCGTCATACGTTATATCTTCAATTTTGAGATGAGCAAAAAAATAAGATAGCTTTTCAATAGTAATTTCACTATTAATTTTAGGTAAGAATATTAATTTGTATCCTCTACGTCCAAATACCGTAGATAAATAATTGATGTTTTTTGAAATAAACCTATTAAGCGGTTCATTATAGCTATCCTCGACATAAATTATTTGTTTTGAGCACGGAGTAAAAGGTAAATCTTTTGAGAAAGATATTCGCGTTGCTGCATGTAAAGCCCGCTCAATTTTTTGAATATTCTTCTTTTTCCTATTCTTTTTTACTGAAATTATAAAATAAAGAATAGCTATTGTAAATATTACTAATGAGATAACGTAAAAAGTAGTCATAAATGTAATTTATTATTTTGCTGGTTTATCTGGAGTTTCAGTAACATGCTCTGTGGAAACATTAACCTTGCATTCAGCTTCCAATCCCATACACACCGCTTTAATTATTGTAGTCCCTGCCGAAATTCCCTTAACCAGTCCATTACCCGATACCGTTGCAATATTAATATTTTCGCTACTCCAGTTTAGTTTCACGCTATCGGCCCCTTCATAATTGATTCCAGCATATATTTGTTTCCCTTCACCTATCTTAATGCTAAGGGTAGTGGGATTAATCTTCACAGATATAACCTTCAATTCACTGCTACAACTACCAAAGATAGAACACAGCATTGCAATAACACATATACTTGTCAAAATATGTCTCATATATTTATTTTTTATTCCATCACAAACTTACACAAAAAATACCAATCTCTAAAAAATATTATTTGCCACTAAATCATTTATTTTCGTACAAATATCAGTAAAGCAGTCCTGTTTTGTAATAATTATTATTCCTATTTTATCCAAAGCACAAAAAATATTGTGCTAAATTTGTTATTAGCCATGATTAAATGTAATTTTGCAGTCCCAAAAGTGTGTAAACTTTGTTTGGGGATAATTTATTATAAGAGTAATAATAACAAATAATATATTCTACGAAATGAATGTAACGATGGACAAAATTGATGATGTGACTGCAACAATCACTGTATCAATTGAAGAAAAAGATTATCAAGATAAAGTAACAGCTGATCTTAAGCAAGTAGGACTCAAACACAAAATTGATGGCTTCCGACCAGGTAAAGTGCCTGCTGGACTACTTAAAAAAATGTTTGGAAAAGAAGTACTTATTGATGTAATTAATCGTGAAACTTATGATGAGCTAATCAAATATATTAAAGATAACAATCTAAATATTCTTGGTGAGCCTCTTATTGATGATATTAAAGAAATTGACTTTGCCAACGATAAAGATTTTACTTTCAAATTTGAAATAGGATTATCGCCTGTTATTGATGTAGAATTAGATAAAAAAGTAAAAGTACCTTATTATTCTATTGAAGTTGATCAAGAAATGATTGACCGTCAACACGAAATGTTTACTCAACGTTTCGGTTCTCAGGTACCTGGCGAAGAAGTCGACAAAAAAGCACTTGTAAAAGGTGTAATGGTTGAACTCAATGAAGATGGAACAGTAAAAGAAGCTGGAATTACAGTTGAAGCTGGAATAGTTTCTCCTGAACACTTCAAGAGCGAAGACGAACAAGCTAAATTCATAGGAAAGCACCTTAACGATAAAGTCGTTTTCAACCCTTGGAATACTTGTGAAGGCAACATCACAGAACTTGCATCTATGCTCAACATAGATAAGAGTTTAGCCGACGAGGTTAAGAGCAACTTTGAACTAACTATTTCTGAAATTATTGTACTTAAAGTAGCTGAACTTAATCAAGAATTATTTGATAGTGTATTTGGTAAAGATACCGTTAACACACAAGAAGAATATTTCGCTAAGATAAAAGAAATGATTGCTACTCAATTAGTTAACGATAGCAATTATCGTTTTACTATTGATGCCGAAGAAGTCATTAAGAAGAACGTAGGAACGCTTGTTCTTCCTAAAGAATTTTTGAAAAAGTGGCTCTTAAAGCAAGACCAAAAGCACACGGCTGAAACTATCGATGCCGAATTTGATAAAATGGTACCTTCTCTTGAATGGCAACTTATCAAAGAGCAAATTGCAAAAAATATGCAAATCAAGGTACAAGAAGCCGATATTATCCAAGTCGCTAAAATGATTGCTATTCAACAATTTGCTCAATATGGCATGACAAATATGCCAGATGACGTTGTTGAAAAATACGCTAAAGAATTAGCCGAGAAAAAAGATTATCGCGATAAGATTGTAGAACGTGCTGTCGAAGAGCGTTTATTTGCTGCTATCAAAGATGCTGTATCTTTAGATGAAAAGATTATTCCAGTAAAAGAATTTAATGCGCTTTTTGAAAATAAATAAAAGCGATTTACATTAATAATAGATATATACAGGGAGAATACCAATAGGTATCCTCCCTGTATTATTTAGAAGCTGTTTTTAGCTAAAAAAAATTCTAATTAGAATTTATCTTTGTAAGTATTACTAAATCAGCATAATATCAAAAAAGGGTGCGTACACTGCGTACTGTGCGTACACTTAGATAAATACCTATAATCTCCATAAAATCAGCATAATATAAAATCGCTATCCTCCCAATCACAATTTCATTCTTTCATGTTAAATGAAAAGATAATTAATTTTATTTTTCATATTGCACTCTTTTGTATATCTTTGACTTGAAAATGTAATAACGAAACAATTTAGATATATGAAGAATGATTTTAGGGATTATGCTGTTAAACATATCGGAATGAATGGATTGGCTCTCGACCAATACGCAAATGATATTACAAGCAGTTACATTTCTCCAACTATTATTGAAGAGCGCAAGCTAAACGTAGCTCAAATGGATGTCTTTTCACGCCTTATGATGGATCGTATAATTTTTCTCGGAACACAAGTTGACGATTATACTGCAAATGTTATACAAGCTCAATTGCTTTATCTCGATTCTGCTGACCCTGGTAAAGATATTTCAATATATATTAATTCTCCTGGTGGTTCAGTATATGCTGGATTAGGCATTTACGACACCATGCAATACATCTCAAGCAATGTATCAACAATTTGTACGGGTATGGCGGCTTCTATGGCAGCAGTGCTACTTGTCGCTGGAGAGAAGAACAAGAGATTCGCTCTAAAGCATTCTCGCGTGATGATACATCAGCCAATGGGTGGCGCACAAGGTCAAGCCTCAGATATTGAAATAACTGCTCGTGAAATTCAAAAACTTAAGAAAGAACTGTATACGATTATTTCTACTCATTCTGGAATGCCTTATGAAAAAGTTGAGCAAGATTCCGATCGCGATTACTGGATGACCGCTGAGGAAGCTCTTAAATATGGAATGATAGATCAATTGCTTATTAGTGCAAAACAATAAAAAGTCGATGAAGCGTAAAAATGATGAATTAATATGTAGCTTTTGTGGCCGAAGTGCTTCGGAAGTCGATCTTATAATGCCTGGACTTAATGGCAATATATGCAACGATTGTGCCGAGCAAGCAAACGTCCTATCTAAAGAATATTTAAAGAAAGGAAAAGCCTCAAATACTCCAAATATTAAAGAAGTACCTAAACCTAAGGAAATAAATGATTTCCTTAACGAATATATTATAGGACAGGAATCTGCTAAAAAATACCTTTCAGTTGCCGTCTATAATCATTATAAACGTCTCGCTCAAGTAAATAGCGACGATGTAGAAATTGAAAAATCAAATATTATAATGGTCGGCCCTACGGGGACGGGAAAAACCCTGCTCGCAAAAACTATTGCTAAGTTACTTAAAGTGCCATTTGCTATTGTTGATGCAACGGTTCTTACTGAAGCTGGTTACGTCGGCGAAGACATTGAAAGCCTACTTACACGATTATTGCAAGCATGCGATTACGATGTAGCTCAAGCTGAAAAAGGTATTGTATTTATTGATGAAATTGACAAGATAGCTCGAAAAAGCGATAATCCATCTATTACACGTGATGTAAGTGGTGAAGGTGTACAACAAGGACTACTAAAACTACTTGAAGGAGCAGTAGTAAATGTTCCACCTAATGGTGGTCGAAAGCACCCAGAACAAAAAATGGTGGCAATCGACACAAAAAATATATTATTTATTTGTGGCGGAGCATTCGATGGAATAGAACGAAAGATTGCACAACGCCTAAACACGCACGTAGTGGGATACGGTATTGGCAATGAGAAGAGAAATATGCAACGCGAGAATCTTCTCCAATTTATAGCACCACAAGATTTAAAAGCCTTTGGACTTATTCCCGAAATAATTGGTCGCCTACCTGTATTAACTAATCTTGAAGAACTTAATGCTGTGGCATTAAGACGCATTCTCACTGAGCCTAAAAATGCTATTATTAAGCAATACAAGAAACTCTTTGAGATGGATGAAGTTAAACTAAACATTGATGACGACACGCTCGATTTTATTGTAGAAAAAGCTATTGAATATAAACTTGGTGCTCGTGGACTTCGGTCAATTGTCGAAACAATTATGATTGATGCCATGTATGAAATACCATCATCACATAAGAAGAATTTTGAGGTGACTAAGGCTTATGCTCAAGAAAAACTTGAGATTGCAAACTTTGACGTACTAAAATAATGACTATTTTCGCTTTTTGCAAAATATTTTCGTCATTATAATTGGAATATAAGAGGTAGAATTATATATTTGTTCAATCATATTTGATTTTTATTAAAATTCCATTTACAAACATGGCAAATAAGAATATTCTTAATGTAGAATTGAAAAAGCATTTTGGCTTTGACACATTTAAAGGCAATCAAGAAGCCATTATTAATAATCTTCTTGATCAAAATGACACCTTCGTTTTGATGCCAACTGGAGGTGGAAAATCGCTATGCTATCAATTGCCATCACTTATCATGGAAGGGACAGCTATTGTTATTTCTCCACTTATTGCTCTAATGAAAAATCAGGTCGATGCAATGCGCAATTTTAGTGACAGCGATGGTATTGCACATTTCCTAAATTCCTCGCTCAACAAGCAAGCCATCGATCAGGTACGTACCGATATCGTTTCTGGAAAAACTAAACTTTTATATGTTGCTCCAGAATCCCTTACTAAAGAAGAGAATATTGAATTTTTAAAAACCGTAAAAATATCATTCTATGCTGTTGACGAAGCGCATTGTATCTCTGAATGGGGACATGACTTCCGCCCTGAATACCGTAGAATAAGACCTATAATTAACGAGATTGGGAGTAGACCAGTAATTGCCCTTACGGCGACTGCAACTCCTAAAGTGCAACACGATATTCAGAAAAATTTGGGAATGATTGATGCAAAAGTTTATAAATCATCATTTAATCGCCCAAACCTTTATTATGAAGTACGCCCTAAAACTAAAGATATAGATAGAGATATTATTCGATACATTAAGGCTCAAGAAGGTAAATCTGGAATCGTATATTGCCTCAGCAGAAAAAAGGTTGAAGAATTAGCTGAAACATTGACTGTTAACAACATCAATGCTCTTCCTTATCATGCTGGTATGGACAGTGCTACACGCACCGCTAATCAAGATTCATTTCTCCTCGAAAAAGTCGATGTCATAGTTGCAACCATTGCATTTGGAATGGGAATCGACAAGCCCGACGTGAGATTTGTCATTCATTATGACATTCCTAAAAGTCTTGAAGGATATTATCAAGAAACAGGTAGAGCTGGGCGAGATGGCGGCGAAGGTCAATGTATTACATTCTACACAAATAAAGATCTTCAAAAACTGGAGAAATTTATGCAAGGTAAACCAATAGCAGAGCAAGAGATAGGTAAACAATTATTATTAGAGACTGCTTCGTATGCCGAATCATCTGTATGTCGAAGAAAATCCCTCTTACATTATTTTGGAGAGGAGTACTTAGAAGATAATTGCGGAAATTGTGATAATTGTTTAAATCCAAAAAAACAAGTGGAAGCTAAGGACGAATTATGCGCTGTTATTGAAACCATTGGCGCATTAAAAGAAAAATTTAAAACCGATCATGTCGTAGACGTAATGATTGGTAAAGAAACCAACGAAGTAAAATCATATAAGCACGAAGACCTCGAAGTCTTTGGTTGCTTGGGTGGCGAAGATGAAAAAATGCTAAGTGCTGTAATCCGTCAAGCCATTATTGCTGGTTATTTAGACCGTGACATTGAAAATTACGGATTACTAAAAATTACTCCTGCTGGTCATAAATTCTTGAAAAAACCAGTATCATTTAAAATCGTTGAAGATAATGAATTTAGTGATTCTGAAGAAGAAATTGTGGTTAAAGGTGGCGCAAGTTGCGCTGTAGACCCTGAATTATACAATATACTTAAAGATTTAAGAAAGAAAATCGCAAAAAAATTAGGACTCCCTCCTTATGTGATTTTTCAAGACCCATCTCTCGAAGCTCTGGCAACAACTTATCCTATAAACATGGAGGAATTACAAAATATTCCTGGAGTTGGTGCTGGCAAAGCAAAAAGATATGGCGAAGATTTTCTTAAAGTAATAAAAACTCATGTTCAAGAAAATGAAATTGAACGCCCCGAAGATTTACGCGTAAGAAGCGTAGCAAACAAGAGCAAGCTGAAAATCTCAATTATTCAAGCAATCGACCGAAAAATAGCACTCGATGAGTTAGCTGTTTCTAAAGGTCTTGAATTTGCGGACTTGCTCGATGAAGTAGAAGCCATAGTATATTCAGGTACCAAGATTAGCATCGATTACTTCCTCGATGAAGTAATGGACGAAGACCATCAAGCTGATATTTTTGAGTATTTCAAAGAAAGTATTAGTGACGACCTTGAAGAAGCTATCGAAGAACTTGGCTCAGAATTTACCGAAGAGGAAATTCGCCTCGTAAGAATCAAGTTCCTCTCTGAAATGGGCAACTAATAAAATCATTTTTTCACAGATAAATCTATTTTATTTATACTACATTTGTAACTCACAACATCACAATATTTTACAAAAAAGGGTGCGTACTGTGCGTACAGTGCGTAATCCACGTAAATATCTGAATAGTAGGGTGATACATACAAGAGCAGATTTGCACCAAAAATGCAATTCTGCTCTTATTCGTTCTATAACGTGAAAACTATCATTTTTCTGCGGTATTAACGCCTAAACTTTTTAACTTTGCACTCTGATGCCTAAATGATATAAAAGTTTAATGATTTCAATACAAAATTTATCAGTAGAATTTAGCAGTAAAGCGTTATTTGACAATATAAACTATGTTATCAACAAAAAAGATAGAATAGCGTTAGTCGGGAAAAATGGTGCTGGGAAATCTACCATGCTAAAGATAATAGCTGGACTTCAAACGCCCACACATGGAAGTGTCTCTGTTCCTAATGATATAGTAATTGGATATCTTCCACAGCAAATGGTGCTTGCCGATAAGCACACGCTTATTGAAGATGTTAGGAGCGCATTTGACCACATTAATAAACTACAACGTGATCTTGATAGCGTAAATGCACAGTTGCTTTCTCGCACCGATTATGATAGTGAAGACTATCATAAGCTCATCGACCGCATGACACACATTACCGAATTAATAAACATGTCGGGTAGCGAGAATTGCGAAGCTGAGATGGAAAAGACACTTATGGGTCTTGGATTCACACGTAACGATTTTGATCGCCCAACATCAGAATTTTCGGGAGGGTGGCGCATGCGCATAGAATTAGCAAAACTGCTCCTTCGTAAGCCCGAAGTACTTTTACTTGATGAACCCACCAATCACTTAGACATAGAGTCGATACAATGGCTCGAAAACTTCTTGAGGACAAAAGCTGAAGCTGTTGTTCTCGTTTCGCATGACAGGGCTTTTATTGATAATGTTACTACACGTACAATTGAAATATCACTCGGAAAGATATACGATTATCAAGTGAATTATTCAAAGTTTGTAGTTCTACGTGAAGAACGCATTGAACAACAGATGCGTGCTTATCAAAATCAGCATAAGCAAATTCAAGAAACCGAAGATTTCATAGAGCGTTTTCGCTATAAAGCCACAAAATCGGTACAAGTACAAAGTCGCATTAAGCAACTTGCTAAAGTCGACCGTATTGAAGTTGATGAGGTTGACAACTCACGTTTAAGTCTTAAATTTCCACCTGCTCCTCGTTCGGGAGATTATCCACTTATTGCAAACGAAGTTGGCAAATATTATGGTGACCATAAAGTGTTTTCTAATGCCAATTTCACTATAAAACGTGGTGAGAAGATAGCCTTTGTTGGCAAGAATGGTGAAGGTAAATCAACACTTGTAAAATGTATAATGGGCGAAATTCCTTTTGATGGAGAACTCAAAATAGGGCATAACATTAAGATAGGATATTTTGCACAAAATCAAGCACAATTACTCGATGGTGAAATAACAGTGTTTGATACAATTGATAATGTTGCAGTAGGTGATATTCGTACTAAAATACGAGATATTCTCGGTGCATTCATGTTTGGTGGCGAAGCATCAGATAAAAAAGTAAAAGTCCTTTCGGGAGGTGAGAAAACACGCCTTGCAATGATTAAATTGCTACTCGAACCAGTAAATCTGTTAATACTCGATGAACCGACAAATCACCTTGATATGCGCACTAAAGATGTGCTCAAGCAAGCAATAATTGATTTTAATGGAACCGTCATAGTGGTATCTCATGATCGTGAATTTCTTGATGGTCTTGTTAAGAAAGTATTTGAATTTGGTGGTGGTAAAATACGTGAACATTTAGGTGGAATTTATGATTTCCTTGAAACAAGGAAAATGGAATCGCTCAGCGAATTAGAAAATTCAAAGCCAAGCACGCCACAACTTTCTAAATCACCTACGGCAAACATAAAACCAATAGAAGAGAAGAAAGAAACATCAAAAATATCCTATGCCGAACGAAAAGAAAAAGATAAACTCGTTAAGAAGGCTCAGCGAAAAGTAAAAGATGCTGAAGACGAAATTAGCACACTCGAAATTCAGCTAAAAGAGATAGAAGAATCACTTGCTAATGGTAGTGCATCAGATGCCACTATTTATGAGCAGCATTCTGCCATAAAAAAGCGATTAGAGAACGCTATGAGCCTATGGGAGATTACAAATATGGAATTAGAAGAGATAACAAATGATAAATAAATAGGACTTTTATGCAACATTTTAAATAATAATTGCGTCCTTTATAAAATATAGTAATTCAAGATAATCAATATTAATTAGATGAAATATGAGAAATTTAAAGTATGCACTCTTATTTATCGCTCTTACCCCAACGATATTTATGAATGCTAAAGATGTAAAAAAGGCTGGGGTAGACCCCGCAAATTTGGATTGCACAGTAGCACCAGGTAATGATTTCTTTCAATATGCTTGTGGTGGTTGGATGAAAAACAATCCACTTGAAGGTCAATACTCTCGTTTTGGCACATTTGATCAATTAGGGGAAAACAATAAGACACAAGTACGTGAACTTATCCAAAATCTTGGAAAAGAGAACAATGCCAAGGGTAGTGTAGCTCAAAAAGTAGATGATCTTTATAAAATGGGAATTGATAGTGTACGCCTAAATAAAGAAGGAGGAAACCCTATTCAAGAAGATTTAGCAAAAATAGCCAATTTAAATCGTAAAGATCTCACTAAGATTATAGCATCACAACACAATGGTATAGGTGCTCCATTTTTTGGAACATTTGTTATGAGTGATCTAAAAGATGCTAATGTAAATGTTCTTTACATGTCGCAAGGCGGTATGTCACTTGGAGATCGTGACTATTATCTTCTTAATGATGATAGCTCTAAAAAAATACGTGCTGAGTATCTGAAATACCTTCAAAAAGTATTTTCTTTGAGTGGATATAGTGCTTCAAAAGCAAAGAAAGCTGCTACAAATATTATGAAAATAGAAACAATTCTTGCTAAAGTTGCAATGTCTCGCGAAGAACTGCGTGATTATTCAAAGCAATACAATGCTCGCACTGTAGCAGAGTTAAAGAAAGATTATCCAAATATTGACTGGAATACTTATTTTACTACGATTGGTCTTAAAGATGTAGATAAAATGATTGTTTGTCAACTTAATTCAATGGCAAAAGTTAATGAATTGATGAAGACACTTTCGGATCAAGAACTAAAAGATTATCTTAGCTATAGTATAATAAGCGTTGCATCAAGTTACCTTAGTGATGATTTCTATCAAGCAGAATTTGATATGTTTTCTAAGACACTTTCGGGCAAAAAAGATATGGAGCCACGCTGGAAACGTGCACTTTCAGTCCCTAATGGATTACTTGGTGAAGCAGTAGGTAAACTTTATGTGGAAAAATATTTTGCAGGTGATTCTAAAGCTAAAATGCTTAAACTTGTAAATAATTTGAAAACATCGCTTGGGGAGCATATTGCAAACCTTACATGGATGACCGAAGCTACTAAAATTAATGCTTTAGTTAAGCTTAATAGCTTTGTCGTAAAAGTTGGTTATCCCGATAAATGGCGCGATTATAGTGGCATCACAATTGATGCTACTCAATCTTATTGGACTAATATTAAGAAAGCCATAGAATTTGAATCGGCATATCAATATAATAAATATTATCAACCAGTTGATAAAGAAGAGTGGGGTATGACACCTCAAACTGTTAATGCCTATTATAATCCATCAACTAACGAGATATGTTTCCCTGCAGGAATACTTCAAGCTCCATTCTTTGATGTAAATGCCGATGATGCTTCAAATTACGGTGCAATTGGTGTGGTTATCGGTCATGAAATGACACATGGATTTGATGACCAAGGTCGCAACTTTGACCAAAACGGTAATATGGTTGATTGGTGGAAACCTTCAGATGCAGAAAATTTCAAAAAGCTAACAGATGTTCTTGTAGCACAATACGACAGCATCAAAGTACTTGGTGATGTTCATGCTAATGGTACATTTACTCTTGGCGAAAATATAGCTGACCATGGTGGTCTTAGAGTTTCATACACAGCATTTAAGAAAACGCTACAAGGTATGAAGGATACAAAGACTGATGGATTAACACCCGATCAACGTTTCTACTTAGCATACGCTAACGTGTGGGCTGCAAATATTCGTGATGAAGAAATCCTTCGTCGTACAAAAATGGATCCTCACTCATTAGGAAAATGGAGAGTAAATGCTGCTCTACGCAATGTTCAACCATTCTTTGACGCATTTTCTATAAAAGCTGGCGACCCAATGTTTCTTGCCCCAGAAAATCGTGTAACGATTTGGTAATATAATAGCCAGACAAAAAATAAAATTAAAGGCACATCGTATTCATTTATGATGTGCCTTTGTTATTATAATACAAATAGCAATTTTTAAAGCCTAATATTTTATGCACAATCAATAAGTTTTTATTATTTTTGTAAAGAAGATGCTTTCAAAAATTTAGAACTAAAATCAATTCAATTTTCTTATAGTTCGGCAAAGCATGTTGATGAAAAAATTATATAAAATACTAATAATATGAGATTTAAAATTCCAAGTAAAATCTTACTATCACATCTTACGTCAGTAAGTAAAGTAGTAAATTCAAAGAATGCAATTTCGATTCTTGATAATTTTCTGTTTACTCTAAGCGGAAATAAAGTAGTTATTACTGGTAGTGACCAAGAAACGACACTTACTACAAGTGTAGAGGTATTTGATGCCGAAGGTGAGGGTAAATTTGCTGTAAATGTAAAATATCTACTTGACTCATTAAAAGAATTACCTGATCAAGGATTGACATTTGAGATTAATGATGATAACTACGAAATTAATATCTATTATCTTAACGGAAAGTTCAACTTTATTGGAATAAATGGGAATGAATTCCCTGAGAAAAGGAAATCGGAAGAGGGGGTAATAACATTGACAATTCCAGCTGAAGAAATATCAAAAGGGATTGATCAAACGATTTTTGCAGTGGGAACTGAAGACCTTCGTCCAATTATGATGGGTATTCTTTGGGATATCAAGCCCGAAGAAATAACTTTTGTAGCATCAGATACTCATAAACTTGTGCGCTACTGCAATAACAGAATCACATCAGGTATTGATGCATCATTTATTCTTCCAACAAAGCCTGCATCAATTCTTAGAGCAATTCTCCCAAAAGTTGATGGTGACGTAAAAATCACAATTGAAGCTACAAATGCAACTTTTGAGTTGAAAAATTACACTTTAAATTGCCGTTTTGTAAATGGTAAATATCCTAATTACAACTCAGTTATTCCACAGAATAACCCTTATTCACTTACAGTAGATCGTGTATCATTGCTCAATGCTGTTCGTCGCGTATCTGTCTTTGCAAGTGTTGGAGGCCTTGTTAAATTTGAAGTACGAGAAAATGAAATTCTTCTAAAAGCACAAGATGTGGATTTCTCTACTTGGGCTGAAGAAACTGTTGCTTGTGAATATAGTGGAGAAGGAATGTTGATAGGATTTAATAATACTCGTGTTATTGAAGTCCTTAATAATCTTGATGGTGACACAATAATATTAAAGTTGTCAGATCCATCAAGAGCTGGAATATTTGTACCATTAGAACAGGCAAAGGAGGAGGATTTATTAATCCTTTTAATGCCTATGATGCTATAATAAATTATTACCAAATATAATGAATTTAAATTTAAAGAACTCTATAATATTCTTTGATCTTGAAACGACTGGTATCAATATTACAAAAGATAGAATAGTTGAAATATCATACATTAAAATATTTCAAAATGGAGATGAAGAGGAGCGCACAATTCGTGTAAACCCTGAGATGCCCATTCCTGCTGAGTCAACTGCAATACATCATATTACAGATGATGATATTAAGGATTGTCCTACGTTTAAAAGTATCGCAAAGGAATTGAGTCGTGTGTTTGAAGGGTGTGACTTAGCTGGCTTTAATAGCAATCGTTTTGATGTGCCATTGCTCATGGAGGAATTTCTTCGTGCTGATGTGGGTATAGATATATCAAAAAGAAAATTTATTGATGTACAAACGATTTTCCATAAAATGGAACAACGAACGCTTGTAGCTGCTTATAAGTTTTATTGTGATAAGGATTTAACCGAAGCCCATTCTGCATCAGCCGATACTCGTGCTACTTATGAAGTCCTAAAAGCACAACTTGATCGCTATAACTCGTTGCAAAATAATGTTGAATTTCTTTCGTCATTTTCAAGTCAAAATAAAAATGTTGATTTAGCTGGTCGTATTATTTTCAATGATAAAGATGTTGAAGTCTTTAATTTTGGTAAATATAAAGGTGTGCCAGTTGATGATGTTTTTCGTAAAGATGTTGGCTATTATGGTTGGATTATGCAAGGCGATTTCGCTTTAAATACCAAGCAGGTAATAACAAATATAAAATTAAGATTAAAGTAGAAAATATTAGCGTATGTTGAAAGGTAAGCATATTATATTAGGAATTTCAGGTGGAATAGCAGCCTATAAGTCGGCTACGCTTTTGCGCCTTTTCATAAAGGCTGGAGCAGAGGTACAAGTAATAATAACACCTTCGGGAAAGGAATTTATTACACCTGTTACACTTTCTGCTCTTAGTGGTAAGCCTGTAATATGCGATTTTTTCACAGCAAATACTGGAACGTGGAATAGCCACGTCGATTTAGGATTGTGGGCTGATGCCATGGTCATAGCTCCCGCTACGGCATCTACTATTGGTAAAATGGCTAATGGAATAGCCGATAATATGTTGGTAACAACATATCTATCGGCAAAAGCACCCATATTTATTGCTCCAGCTATGGATTTAGATATGTTTGCGCATCAATCAACAACCCATAATATAGCGTTGCTTCGTAGCTACGGGAATCATATTATTGAGCCTGCTGAGGGAGAACTTGCAAGTCATCTTGTAGGGAAAGGTCGAATGGAGGAGCCTGAAGCAATTTTTGAATATATAAATTCTTTTTTTTGTAAAAAGGAAGATCTTGCTGGTAAGAAAATAATGATAACAGCAGGGCCTACATATGAAAAAATAGATCCCGTTAGATTCATTGGTAATTATTCTACTGGTAAAATGGGCTATTCATTGGCCGAAGAATGCGCTAATAGAGGAGCACAAGTAACACTCATTAGTGGCCCTGTGAATATAGAATGCAAGCATTGTGGTATTAAACGGATAGATGTAGAAAGTGCTCAACAGATGTATGATGTAGCAAATACTGAATTTGTGACAAGTGATATTGCAATTATGTGTGCTGCGGTAGCTGATTATTGTGTAGAAAACATAGCTACAACAAAGATTAAAAGAGATGATAATGAGCCACCTATATTAAAATTAAAGAAAAATAAAGATATTGCGGCATCACTTGGATTAAAGAAAAAGCCATCTCAAATACTCATAGGTTTTGCTCTTGAAACAAATGATGAATTGGAGAATGCAAAAAATAAATTAGATAGGAAAAATCTTGATTTTATTGTTTTAAATTCATTACAAGATGCTAATGCTGGATTTGGAACTGATACTAATAAAATAACTATTATAAATAGAAAAGGTGAGATAACACCCTTTGAAACAAAAAATAAGAATTTGGTAGCAACCGATATTGTAGATGTTTTAGTAAATAATTATTTACATGAAGAATAGTAGACGTTTAATATACGCTATTGCTTTATTGCTAATTACATTGCTATTACCTATATCGGGCATAGCACAGGAACTTAATTGTAAAGTTGAAATCAACAGCGACAAAGTGTCTAATGTCAGTAAAGAGGTTTTTAAGACGCTTGAAAATGCAATGTCGGAATATATGAATACTAATCGGTGGTCTAATGCTCAATTTTTAGGAAATGAGAAGATTGGTTGCACTCTATTTTTTACTATAAAAAGCTATGCTGATAATATAATGAGTGGAGATTTACAAATACAATCGACACGTCCAGTTTATAATAGTTCTTATACAACCACTCTTATTAATTTTAAAGACAATAAAATTGAATTTAGCTATCAAGAGAATGAACCTCTAATTTTCTCAGAAACTGCAATGGAAAGTAATCTTACCGCGATACTTAACTTCTATGCTTATCTAATTCTTGCAGTAGATTTTGATAGTTTTTCTCCAAATGGTGGTGAACCATATTTTGAGAAAGCTACCGAAGTTGTGAGGTTGGCACAAAGTTCGGGTGAAAGTGGTTGGAAAGCATTTGAAGATACAAAGAATAGGAGTGCTGTGCTTAGTGCATTTACTGATAAGAACACTGGTATTTTTAGAGAAATGTGGTATATGTATCACCGCAAAGGACTTGATGATATGGCTCTAAGTATTGATAAAGGTAGAGCAGCAGTTAGTGAATCGTTAAATACATTAACAAAGATACATAACCTTTCGCCAATGACAGTAGTGCTTTCGATGTTCAAAGATGCAAAACTTGATGAACTTGTGAATATATATTCAAAAGCTAATATGGGTGAAAAGGAGAAAATATATGAATTGCTATATCCTTTATATCCAACAGAAGGTGAACGACTTCAAAAGATTAAGGAAGTAAGTAAAAACTAACAACAGCAGATGCTTACAAATCTCATTATATCAAATTATGCGTTAATTGAATCTATTGAAATAAATTTCAATAAAGGATTCTCGATTATAACAGGTGAAACTGGTGCAGGAAAGTCTATAATGCTTGGTGCATTGTCACTAATATTAGGAGAACGTGTAGAACCTAAAGCAATTAGAGATAAAGATAAAAAATCAGTTATAGAAGCAGTTTTCGACCTTAGTGGCTATGAATTAAAAGAATATTTTAATGACAATGATTTAGAATATGATGCGAGTGAGTGTATTTTACGTCGCGAAATTCTTTCCAATGGTAGATCAAGAGCTTTTATAAACGATACTCCTGTTACTATTAATCAATTGCGTGACTTGTCACTGCGACTTATTGATATTCATTCTCAGCATAATAATTTACTTCTCGCGGATTCCCATTATCAACTTACAATAATTGATAGTATTGCTGGGAATAATGCGCTATTATCGTCTTATACTAAGGCTTTTAGTGAGTATAATTCTGTAAAAAATAGATTGTTTGAATTAACAGAACGTATTGCACATAATAAGACTGACGAAGAATATACGAGATTCTTATTATCTCAATTATCAGACTTAAATTTAAAGGCTGATGAAGAAGCTGCGCTTGAAGAAGAACAAAATACACTCAGTAATATTACAGAAATAAAATCATCACTTTGGGAAATTTCTAATATATTAAATAATGATGATGATTCTGTAATATCTCGACTCATTTCTGCTACTTCAAAATTATCATTTTTGGCACGTATATATAGTCCATCGGTTGAAATTAAAGATCGAATTGATAGCACTATTATTGAATTAAAGGATATATCAGCTACCATAAATAGTTGGCAAGATAATATGGTTGATGATCCTGCTAAACTTAGCATGATTAACGATCGTCTTAGCTCTATATTTACATTAAAGAAAAAACATAATGTATCAACAGTTAACGATCTTATTGACATTGAACGAAAGCTAAATAAAACTTTAAGTGAAATAGATAATTCTGAAAATGATATTTTAGAATTAGAAAAAGAATTAAAGGAAAAGAATAAAAAAGTTATAGAAATAGCAAATCAGTTGTCGGCTAATCGTAAGAAAGCAGCCAAACTTTTCAGTGAACAATTAAGTTCTATTGCCACACCTCTTGGCATGAAAAATTTGCAATGTAATATTTCTTGTGAACCGATTGATATTGATAAATATGGAATAGATAAGATACAATTTCTATTTGCATTTAATAAGAATCAAGAACTATTACCAGTAAGCATGACAGCATCGGGGGGTGAAATCTCACGGCTTATGCTTTGTGTAAAGACAATAATAGCGAAAACAATGCAACTGCCCACTATTATATTTGATGAAATAGATACAGGCGTTTCTGGTGATATTGCGACAAGAATGGGAGAAATGATGAGTGATATTGGTTCAAAATTGCAAGTTATCGCTATAACGCATCTTCCACAAGTAGCGTCAATGGGTGATTTCCATTATAAGGTCTTTAAAAAGGATACTTCGGACTCAACATTTTCTGATATAAAAGAGTTATCTTATGATGATAGGGTAATAGAAATTGCAGGAATGCTTAGTGGTCGCTTGATAGATGATGCTGCAATTAATAATGCAAAATCACTTTTAAATATTAAACAAAAAAAATAAAAAAATACAAGAATGGAAAAAAGCGATTATATATTTGGCATACGTGCTGTTATTGAAGCTATAGAAGCTGGCAAAGAAATAGATAAAATTCTTATAAAGAAAGATATATCTGGTGACTTAGTTGGAGAATTGCTTAATCTTATAAAAGAGCACCAAATATTTGCACAGCGAGTACCTATTGAGAAAATCAATAGGATAACGATGAAAAATCATCAAGGAGTTGTTGCTCAACTTTCGGCAGTAACATATTATTCATTAGAAAATATTGTCCCACAACTTTATGAAGAAGGTGTACTTCCTTTTATAGTAATTCTTGATGGTATTACCGATGTGCGTAACTTTGGTGCAATAGCAAGAACTTGTGAATGTGCAGGGGTTGATGCCATTGTTATTCCAGAGCGCAATAGTGCATCTGTAACAGCTGATGCAATAAAGACATCGGCTGGAGCACTTCATCACATACCAGTGTGTAGAGAAAAAGATTTGTTTTCAGCAATTAGAATGCTAAAAGATAATGGTTTTCATATTGTTGGAGCATCAGAAAAGGGTAATGTAAATTATACTAAAATCGATTATACAGTACCTGTCGGAATAGTAATGGGTGCGGAAGATGTTGGCATATCTCCAGAGGTATTGCGTCAATGCAATTCGTTAGTATCTATTCCTGAATTTGGTAAAATTAATTCTCTTAATGTATCAGTTGCCGCAGGGATTATGACTTATGAGGTTGTAAGACAACGCCTTAATGCTAATATGGAAGTAATATAATAGAATAAAAGGCAAAATACTTGAAATGATGAGCAAATTGAGGTAAATTTGCAAAATAATAAGACTTATAATAAAATGATAAATAGAATTTTAATTAGAATAAAGGTTGTACAGATGGTGTACTCTTATCTATTAACAGAAAAAGAGCGTACTATTGAAGATGCCAAGAATGAATTAAATAAGAGCCTTGATAAAGCCTATGAATTGTATAATGGCATATTCGTTTTGCTCTGTGACTTGACAAGACTTCAAGATTTACGAATTGATGCAGCAAGAAATAAATATCTTCCAACGGAGGCTGATTTAAATCCAAGCACTCGATTTATAGATAATGAATTGATAAAAACATTACATAAAAATGAAGATTTACAGGAATATCTAAAGGAGAATCCTATAACTTGGCAAGATGATGATATTTTCCTAAGATTGATGCTTGATAAAATTCTAAATTCTGACATATACAAGCAATATATAGATGCCGAAACGACTGATTTTAAAACAGATTGTGAATTTTGGCGCAATATATTGAAGAAGATAATTCTTGTAGATGAAGATTTTGCCGAATTATTAGAGTCTAAGTCAGTGTATTGGAATGATGACCTATGTTCTACGAGTACATTTGTGTTGAAGACGCTAAAACGTATTGAAGATGGTGCAGCAAATCAATTGTTGCCAATGTATAAGAACGATGAAGATAAGATGTTTGGCGAAAATCTATTTTTGCTTACTCTAAGGAATAAAAAATATTATAATGAACTTATTGATAAATTTGTACAGACAGAGTCATGGGATTCTGAACGTATTGCATTTATGGATAGAGTTATTATGATTGTTGGCATTGCTGAAATAATAAATTTTGAATCAATACCAACGACCGTTACTTTAAATGAGTACATAGAAATTACAAAGTATTATAGTACAATGAAAAGTAGCCAATTTGTGAATGGAATTCTTAATTCTATCATAAATTATTTAAAAGATGAAGGTAAATTATTGAAAAACTAAAAACCTGTATTATCTTTACAAAAGAGAAATTTAAACCAATTAAAAAATAGATATTATGTTTTTAAACTTTATTATGCTCGACGCACCAGCCTCTGGAGGTTTTATGGGAGATGGTGGAATGACAAATCTTCTAATGATTGTAGCACTTATTGCTATTTTCTACTTCTTTATGATACGTCCTCAATCAAAGAAACAAAAAGAGATACGTAAATTTCGTGAATCATTAGCTGTTGGAAGCAAAGTAATCACAGCTGGTGGAATTCATGGTAAGATTAAAGATATCAAGGAAAGTGTTATCATTCTTGAAATTGCAGAAAATGTAAGAATTAAGATTGATAAAGGTTCTGTTTACCCATCGGCTGCTGATGCTGCTGACGCAGTGAAAGATGATCCAAAGGCTTAATAGCTATGTACATTCTATTGTGATATAATCATATATCCGCCAATAAAATATAATTTAAGCCATTCATTTTTTGCTATGAATGGCTTTTTATCTTCAAAAAAATAGTAAGGTTATGGGCACAATAATCAGAATACTCAGAAAATATCACATTAATATTACACCACAAAAGGGTCGTAATATATTCCTATTTACAATCTTTACACTTGTTTCTTTTTTATTCTGGCTATTGCTGACACTAAACATAGAGGTCCAAAAAGATTTTGCCGTTAAAATAAATTTAAATTCGATACCCGATTCTACGACAATCATAAGTAATATTCCTAACACAATACGAGTGAGTGTAAGAGATAAAGGCTCGGCATTATTGCGCTATTCATTGGGACAAGAGCCATCAATAGATATTAAATTTAAAGATTATATTGTTAGGTCAGGACGTTTTAAAATATCTTCAATAGAGCTACGTAGCCTTATTAGAGATGCCTTTGGTGCTGGAGCTAATATTATAAGTATAACACCTGATTCTATTATTGCAAATTATACTAATTTGCCAGGTAAAAAGGTCCCAGTAACAATTGATGCCGTTGTTCAAGCAAATTTCCAGTATGTTATAAGTGGAGATGTTATTGCAAAAACTGATTCCGTCACAATATTTTCTGATAAAGCAACGCTATCAAATATAAATAATGTGTATACTTATAGAATTGAAGAACATGAATTGAAAGATACACTTTATCGTAAAGTAAAGATAGCGCCACTTAAAGGTGCTAAAATTATTCCCGAAAGCATAGAAGTAATTATCCCTGTTGAACCATTAATAACAAAACATCTTTTAATTCCAATTGTATCAAGAAATGTACCCGCTAATCTTAACCTCGTTACATTTCCTTCTAAAGTTGATGCTTCTTTTCTTGTTCCATTAAGTAAATATCATAAGAATGTGTATTTTAGTGCAAATGTTTTCTATGATGATGTTGTAAAAAAGGACAAAAAATTAAAACTAAATATCATACATGTGCCTAACATATACAAGAATGTGTCGCTCGCATTTGATAGTGTAGAATACATAATTGAGACAAAATAGCTAATGAAAAATCAAATCATAGCAATAACGGGAGGTATAGGCAGTGGAAAGAGTGTGGTGTCACAAGTGCTGCGTAGCATGGGCTATGCAGTATATGATACAGATACTGTTGCAAAGCGTTTAATGAATCATTCGACTGAATTAAAGCAATTGATTTCTAAAACGTTCGGCGCTGATGTAATAGGTGTTGATGGATATGTAAATAAGCCCATGCTTGCATCTATTGTATTTAACGATAAAACGAAGCTAAAACAACTTAATGATATTGTTCACCCCGTAGTTAAGACTGATTTTATTGCGTGGACAAAATCTCATATATGCTATAAAAAAGTGTTTATTGAAACCGCGCTTCTTTATGAAAGTGGATTAGACTCTGTCGTAGATGAAATTTGGAACGTTGTTGCACCCGAAGAAATAAGAATAGAGCGCGTGATGAAACGAAATGCTGTGACGGCTAAAGATGTAAAAGAACGAATACATTCTCAATGTAAAGATGTAGAGATTATCACGCCTAATATTATAAATAACGATGGAAGGCATGCGGTACTTCCTCAATTAAATAAACTCCTTTTATAATGTCAAAGAGTGTAAACTACTTGATGGAAACCAAAATGAGTGTTACATTTGCATATAAAATTAATAATTAAGAAAATCATCGAATAAATTTAAAAGAATCATGTTAAAGAAAATACTATCAGTTTCAGGAAAGCCAGGACTATTTAAACTAATATCTTATGGGAAGAACCTAATCGTCATTGAATGTATTGCAGATGGAAAACGTGTCCCTGCCTACAGCAACGATAAAATAATTTCACTTGGGGATATAGCAATTTATACTGATACTACAGAAGTTCCATTAGGAGTTGTTCTAAAGACTATTTATACTAAGTTTGATGGAAAGCCTCTGAATGCAAAAGAATATAATACACCTGAATCGTTAAGAAATTTCTTCCAAGAAATTCTCCCCGCATACGATAAAGAACGCGTATATAATAATGATATTAAGAAAATAATATCTTGGTATAATATCTTGATTAACGCAGGGATAACCGATTTCAGTAATGATGAAGAGCAAAAAGATAACAACGAGGAGCAAAAAGCTGAAAAATAGCTTTATCCGTATTAATTAATACTAAAAGGTGATACATTAGTTTCACCTTTTTTTAGCTCTTGGAAAAAGGTTTGTAATTTTATAGACAATAATCCTTTAATAATAACCACCATAAGGAATGAAAGATATTAAATATTTTATACTTATACCATTTATGCTAATTCTCCTTTGCATAAACACGTCTTGTCATTCCTCTAAAAAGAATATTAAAGGTACAGAATATGAGTATAATGATAAAGGTATATTAGGATTTAATATAACGAAGCACGATAATAAAAAGCTATATAGAGAAGCCCAAAAATGGATAGGTACACCTTATCAATATGGAGGTCACACTAAAGATGGCACAGATTGCTCAGGCTTAGTTATGGAAATATATCTTGAAGTTTATAATACAAAATTACAACGTAATTCGGCAAAGATAATGAGTGAGAACTGTCGGGAAATAAGCAGAAATGCACTTAAAGAGGGGGATTTAATATTCTTTGCGACAGGTAAAAATTCAAATAGAATTAGCCACGTAGGATTGTATCTTAAAGATGGTAAATTTATTCATTCCTCATCAAGCCGTGGAGTTATTATCAGTGAATTAGAACAAAAATATTATCAAAGGACGTTTGTGTGCGCAGGCAGAGTTAGACGTTAATTAGTATCTTAATATCAATGCTCCTTCTTTGCTAATTGTATGAAACGGAATATTTAATTCTTTACACTCTTTTTGAAGGTCATATACTCTATCTTTATATATATTTCCAGAAAGGACTATTACAGCTGGATTATAGCATTGTAACAATTTTACAATTTTGCCATAATAACCTTTTGAAATCACAAGATAATCCACATCTATTTTATCGCTAATACCATTTAATGCAACTTTCCAGTCACTTCCGTTTATAACCGATATTCTCTTTTTACAAAGATACATAAAAGGCTTTGCTACAAATCCACATTTAGTTGTAATCGAGTCATTTACAATATCGAGTGTCTTTATACTGTTCTTTATGAGAAATGCAGAATTATATTTTTTGACATTATCAAGACTTTCATTATTGTCAGGGAAAATAATGAATCCAGCGTGACCTTCATGATATATTATAGGCGTTTCATTATAATTGTTCATTATAACGACTTCAACTTTCTCATTATTATTATAAATAAGGATGTTAAAAATGATATAAATAAGACATGTGCTTAATGAGATTATTAGCCATAGTACTTTGCGAAACTTAAACCAAGATAGGAGTAATGTAACTATTAAAAAATATGCTACAATATCAACAGTTGTAATATTTATATTTGTGATATTAGAATATGGAATGTTTTTAATAATATTCACTGTATATATCAATATGCCATAAAGGAAATCAATAATACTTCCAAGTATTTGGAATGGGAATATAATGTATAAAATAGCTACGCCTAATACAAATGGGAGTAGTGGAATGAGAAAAACATTACCTAATAAAAATAGCACAGGGAATGAGTGAAAATAATATGCCGATACAATCCCAGTCCCAAGCATTGCAGAAATTGATACTGCAAAAAGGCCACATATATAATATTTTATTTTATTCTTAGGGCTAAAAGGATTTAGCTTTTTTGATAATGTCAATATAGATAATACGGATAAGAAACTTAATTGAAACCCTACGGAAAATATAGCCATAGGTGAAAAAATCAATATAAAAAAGGCTGCTCCACAAAGGGCATTAAGCCCCGTATTCCCACGATAAAGCATGTAAGATGTAATGAAAAATGCAGCCATTATTGTCGCTCTAAGTACCGATGGCGACAATCCTGTTATAAATGCGTATGCAATGAGTATAATTAGCGTAAGCATTAATCGGAATCGTTGCATATTTAGACGTGACAGGGGATATAGTAGAAAGGTGATGATTATTGTAATGATACCTACATGAAGCCCGCTGACGGCAAGTATATGGGCTATACCAGCATCTGAGAAGCTACTTCGCACATCATCGTCGAGAATATATCTATCGCCAAGTAAAGCTGTGATAATGAATTGTTGCGCTGGAATAGAGATGTCAGATACAAGGATACGATTTATAAGAAGACGCTGGCATCTTTTTGAAATTGCATTTATGGAATGGCTATTACCAACAATTGAATAATCACTCCTTTTGATGTGCTGAGTGTATAATATTCCTTCATGCTTCATATAACTTACATAATCAAACTCATCGGGATTACCCATATTTCTGATTCTTTCAAAATGTGGTGTAAAACTTATTATATTACCCACTTTTAAACAATAATTATTACCATCAATATTTACGAGAGCTTTCAATGGCTTTGGCTCAATTACACGTCCAATGCTATCAATATAGCTTTTAATTGATACTGTCAAACTCATAGAATTTTCGTTATCTTTTATATTCTCTACGCATGCTATTACGGTAGTGTATTTTGTTTCATTCGTTGAGATATAACGAGGCATGAGCATCTTGGCATTAATCCAACCTAAAGCCAAAACAACTAAAAAAAGTGATATTGAGTATTTATAATTATTTTTATATTTAGTAAATGGCGTTTTATTCCTATTTGCGCTGATATATAATATTAAGGCACAAATAAGTAGCCCAACTGCAATATAAATTTGCAGTTGGGTACATGAAAATAATATGCCTATAATGAAAGGCAGTAAAAATCGTAATAAAGGTATTTTTGATAAAATATTACTCATTAATTAAGGCTTGCCATAATCACAGCAAGACTACTAACGCCAATAACTATCCATAAAAGTATGCCTTGAAGTACTGGTGTAAATCCCACTTTCTTTATAACTCCAATAGAAAGGCTTGATCCTATTAAAAATAGAGTTACAATCATTCCTTTCTTAGCAAGCCATACACACCATTGACTTATTTCGGCAGGAAGTCCAGCATAGCTATTTACTAACATTGCTACAATAAATAGAAATATGAACCAAGGAATTGATATCTTACTTGATTTATTTTTGAAGTAGAATGTCGTGAAGATTGCTAATGGAATTATCCATAATGCACGTGTTAGCTTTATTAATGTAGCTATCTCAAGCGCTTTATCACCATAAGCAGCACCTGCACCAACAACTGAACTTGTATCATGAATTGCAATTGCAGCCCAAGTGCCAAATTGCTCTTGGCTTAGTCCTAAAAGATGTCCAATAGGTGGAAAAATAAATAATGCTACGGCGTTAAGCATAAATATAGTACCTAACGATACCGCCATTTGATTTTCATCGGCTTTAATGATTGGAGCAATTGCAGCAATGGCACTTCCGCCACATATTGCAGTACCAGAACCAATAAGATATGATGTTTTCCTATCAATTTTCATGTATTTACCCAAAATAACGGCTAATACCATCACAACTACTACAGAAACTATTGTAAATAACATTCCATCTTTTCCTGCTTGAAGAGATGCTTCAAAATTCATTCCAAATCCAAGACCTACAACAGAAGCTTGCAATAGATATTTGGAGCTTTTTTTATTAAACTTCGGGAATGGAATTCCAAATGTAAAAGCAAAAACGAGCCCTATAAATAGAGCTAATGCAGGCGTTAAAAATTCTAAACCCCATATTTTGTCAAAAGGGAATATAAAAAACAATAGAAGAATAACATAAATGTATCTTCCTACTTGATTAAAATTAGTCATATATATTATAATAAAATGTTGTTATGATTGCCATATTTCCCATGCTGCAAATGCTTGTAATAAAAGCATCTCAAGTCCATTCTTTACATTAGCGCCATGGCTCTTTGCTTTCTTCATAAATAGAGTTTCATCGGGATTGTATAGCAAGTCATAGCATAAATGAGATGGAGTAAGAAGGTCATAAGGGATATCAGGACATTCGTTTACATGTGGATACATTCCAAGAGGTGTCGTATTTATTATTATATGGTGTTTTAGCATTATTGATTTATCCAATTCTTGATATGTCAATGTTGCATTATCTTTATTTCGTGACACTAATTGAGAAGATATTTTAAACTTTTCAAGACCACAAGCAACTGCTTTTGCCGCACCACCAGTGCCAAGTATAAGAGCATGCGTATGATTTTCTTTTAATAACGGGCGTATAGAATCGCAAAATCCAATAATATCAGAATTATAGCCTTTAAGCAAACATTTATTGTTCTTCTTGTCAAGGATAAATTTAATTACGTTCACAGCACCGATTTTACGAGCATCTTCATCTAATTCATCAAGATATTGTATTACCTGTTCTTTATAAGGAATAGTTACATTCAATCCTTTTAAGTCCTTATTTTTACTGATTATTTCTTTGAATAAACTAATATTAGGAATCTCAAAATTCCTATATTCAGCATTAATTTCCTCTGACTCAAATTTTTGATTAAAGAAATTTCTTGAAAATGAATGCCCAAGAGGGTATCCAATCAATCCATATACATTCTCGTGGCGTTTATTATCCCTCATATTTAGATTTCATTAATATCGTTTGACTTTCTGCATTTAAAATATCGCTACACAATTGTGTTACATTATCTATCGTATTGTTATCAACATAAGATTCAATTATTTGTAACCCTATCCAACGTCCCATTGCTCCAGGACTATCTTGAGAAATTAATATAGTGAATGGTGATGGAGTAAGCATTTGCTCATGAATCATTTTTGATTTTGAATATAGAATATCTTGTGATATTAATTTACGCCATATCTCTTTCTCATTTGTTTTACACCATTTTTCTTGTGATATAGTGTAGCCAAAGATATTCCCATCAGCATTTTCGGGGATTATTTGCTTCGTTATATATGCAACGAGCCCTTCATATATCATTGCCTCAAGTAAAGTCTTTTCCTTTTCAATCTTTTCAGTATTACGTCTAACAATAGCCTCAGCAACATTATATGGGATTTGAGATGCCGTTTTATTTATTCTTTGATATGGCTCGTAATATTCATACATAGGGTGGTGTGCTCCTAAATAATGATTAAGTCCTATAAGCAATGTGCTATCAGTTACAATTACAGATTGATTATATGGAGTGATATAACTCTTTATTTGTGGAAATCTATAAGCAGGGAAAACAGGAATAATATTATTATGAATCTCAGTTAATATCATTTCTAATGTATCTAAGCTATTAAATCTATTTTTTACATCAATATAGAAAGCTTTATAAATTGCAGTCGAAGGTATATTTGAAATGACCGAATCAATATCGTTACTATTCCGACATTTTTCTTGATATAGTAACGTGATAATATCACTATATTTTTGCTTAAATTCATTCTTTTGTAACTCACTCATTTTTGAGTAGTTATTAACATCAAGCTCAAATCTTTTAATCTCAATACCAGATTTAGCAATTTTATCAACGGAGCAACTGCATACTAAGTTAAGAAGTAGCAAGGGTAATATGATAGATAATATTTTGAAAATAAATTTCATTTTACAAAATTAGTCCATTTTAGGAATAATATCATTTGATTTCACCTATTTTTTATTCAAAAGTGAACTTAGGAGCAAAAAATCGTACATTTAGGGTGACTTTTAATTGATTATTCCTAAATTTGCAGATATATTATGTAAAAAATTATCTGAATTACTTATTAATGGTTTGTCTATTAAAATATCATATTAGAAATATATTTTTCATCTTATTCATTTTTTGTTTTGCTCTTACAGGCATGGCAAAAGATTTTGTCGTAGTTATTGATGCTGGGCATGGTGGTCACGACATGGGTGCTGTGGGGCTTAAGTCTTACGAGAAAAATATCAATCTTGATGTAGCACGAAAAGTAGGTGATATGATTTCATCGAAAATAGATAATGTGAAGGTTATATATACGCGTGATAGTGACAAATATCTAACTCTTCAAGAACGTGCCAATCTTGCTAATAAAGCAAATGGAGATTTATTTATTTCGATTCATACAAATTCTATTGATAAAAAATCAAGAAATCGTACCAGCGTTTCTGGTGCATCGACTTACACTCTCGGATTACACCGTACAGAAGAAAATCTTGCTGTTGCAAAACGTGAAAATTCCGTTATTGCTCTTGAAGATGATTACACTACTACTTATCAAGGATTTGACCCTAATTCGACTGAATCTTACATAATATTTGAAATTAGTCAAAGTAAACACATGGAACAAAGTGTAAACTTTGCTTCTGAAATTCAAAAAGAGTTTGTCAATGTAGCAAATAGATATGATAAAGGAGTTCGCCAAGCTGGATTTTGGGTACTTGCAGCTACAAGTATGCCTGCAGTACTTATTGAACTTGACTTTATATGTAATCCAACACAAGAGGATTTCCTTATATCAGAAGAGGGACAAAATAAAATGGCTAAATCCATTTTCAATGCTTTTAAAGGTTATAAAAATGCATCTGATACTAAAATTGCATCAGTTTCAACGCCAACAAAAAAAGTTACAAAGAAAGAAAAAGAAGAAACAGCAAATATTGATAATAAAATATATGTTGCTCCAAATTATCAATCGAAAGTAAAAGATGTATCTGATGAGGACTACAAATATTCGATTAGAAGAAGCAATAAGATAGATAAAAGCCGAAGCGAAAAAAACAAATCTTCAAATAAATCAAAAAAGAAATCATCAAAAAATGAAACAAAACAAGATATTGATGATTTTGTTATAAATTCTAATGATGATAAAAATGACCAGAATATAGAAGAGGAGGTAAAAGTTGAAAATGCTAAGAGCAAAGAAGATAAAGAACCTGATACTATTTTTCGCATCCAATTTTTGACCAGTCCTAAATCGTTGAAAGCTAATAGTTCTTTTTTTAAGAATCTATATCCAGTTTCTAATTATAAAGACGGTGGCCTATATAAGTACACTTATGGCGAAACTAAAAGCCAAAATGAAGCTAAACGCTTATTGAACTACGTAAAAACCAAATTTAAAGAAGCATTTATAGTGTCATTTAAAGATGGCGTAAGAACAAATAAATAAATTTGATAAAAGAATAATGAAGAAAATATTTTCTAAAGAAGTGAAGATCGCTATTGCTGTAATTGTTAGTTTAGCAATACTTTTTGTTGGCATTGATTACCTAAAAGGTATAAACATATTTAAACCAGCTAATTTTTATCTCGTTAAATATAATAAGGTTGATGGCTTAGTGGTCTCAGCTCCTGTAACTATTAATGGGTTTCAAATAGGTATGGTTAGAGAAATACGATATGAATATGAAAACAACGGTAATATTATTGTTGAATTAAGTCTTGATAAAGAGCTAAATGTTCCTGTTGGGACAACTGCTATTCTTGCAAATGATATGCTTGGTGTTTCTTCTATTCAATTACATTTAACTGATGTCAAAACTTATTATAATGTAGGAGATGAAATCAAAGGAGAAAATTCGGTGGGTATGTTAGATGAAATACATAATAAACTGATGCCAGCTTTTTCAGAAATATTACCTCGTATTGATAGCGTGCTTTACAACTTAAATAAAGTTGTTTCAAATCCTGCGCTATCATCTTCCATAACACGCCTTGATAACATCACAGCAAACATTGAAAAGAGCTCTGTACAGCTTTCTAAAATAATGAGTAAATCAGTTCCAACTATAATGACAAATGTGAATGGCATTTCGGAAAACCTAAATAATATAACTACTGATTTAAATCAAGTTAGTGCTGATCTAAAGAAATTACCGTTAGAGTCCACAATGGAAAATATCCGTAGCACAACAGCAAATTTAAATGAAATCACTGGGAGCATAAATAGCAAAAATTCCACTCTTGGGTTATTAATACACGACCGTGGCCTTTATGATCATATTGATGGAACAGTTACAAGTCTTGATTCGGTTCTTATTGATCTTAGATTACACCCTAAAAGATATGTGAATTTTAAATTGTTCTAATAAAATATTTGAGATAAAAGCATTGAATCCCTTATTTAGAAACCGTCTAAATAAGGGATTTAACATTGCTAACATGATAACATTCTACATGTGTCAATTTGCCATTGCTTAAGAATCTAAAATGTTTAATTTACCTATGTTATTAAGCATACAAATTTGTACAATACGCTGCAAATAAGTTATATAATTTAAATTTTAGGGTATGATTTTAACAATATGATAATATTTGATTCAATTCATTGATAGATAGTGTAGTTATGGTACAAATATAAAATCCAAATATTTTAGGCACTTGTTTTACAAAATAATTAGAGCAAAATTTGTATTCGTAAGTAATAAAAGTAAAAATAAAATAAAGGAACACAATGATCACCCGTCACAACGAATTATGGGATAAATGTCTTGAGATTTTCAAAGACAATTTACCTGAGCCACAATATGTAGCGTGGTTCAAACCTATAACATCATCAGGATTTGATGATGGGAAGCTTGTGTTGAGTGTGCCATCGCAATATTTCATTGAACAAATTGAAGGACGATATTTTAATTTACTTTGTAGTACTATAAAGAGAATCTATGGTGCATCAGTTAAACTTACCTACACATTTACTGTGGTTAAGAATGAACCTGATACTATTATTAATATAGCAGGGTCGAATGATAGCTCTATCATTGGGAATAAAGTAATACGTCAAAATCAAGGACCAAGCGATCCATTTAGTAAGGTAAAATATGATGATATTGATTCTCAACTTAATGCAAAATATACATTTGAGAACTATTGCGGAAGTCTTAGCAATCAATTGGCACTAAGTATAGGCGAAGCTATCGCTACAAAGCCCGAATGCAAGACTTTTAACCCTCTTCTTATATTCGGTCCTACTGGTGTCGGAAAAACGCATTTAGTGCAAGCTATTGGCATAAAAATAAAAGAGAATCAACCATTGAGTAGAGTGCTTTATCTAACAGCTCGTGTATTTGAAAGTCAATATACAACTGCTGTAAGGAATAATAGAGTTAATGACTTTATTAATTTCTACCAAAGTATAGATGTGCTTATAATGGATGATATTCAAGAGTTTGCTGGAAAGACAGCTACCCAGAATACATTTTATCATATCTTTAATCATCTACATCAAAATCAAAAGCAATTAATTTTATCGAGTGATTGTCGCCCTGTTGATATGGACGGGTTTGTTCCTCGATTAATGTCTCGTTTTAAGTGGGGTGTAACAGCAGAGCTTTCTCAACCAGATTATAGCTTACGTCGTAATGTACTTACACAAAAAGCGAGTCAAGATGGGCTATCTATTCCAACAGATGTCCTCGATTTTATTGCTGATAATGTTACTGATAGCATAAGAGAACTTGAAGGTATTGTTCTTTCATTAATGACACGAGCTACTTTCCTGAATCAAGAGATTTCTATTGATAGTGCTCGTGCAGTAATTTCTAATGCGGTAAAAATATCTAAGCGTCAAGTCAATTTTGAATATATTACAGAAGTTGTTAGCAGCTATTTTAATATTGATTCCGACAAGATATTTGGGAAATCAAGAAAGCGTGAAATATCTGATGCCCGCCAGGTTGTGATGTTTTTAGCTAAGAAATTTACTAAATTCTCATCAACTACAATAGGATTAAAGCTATCAAGAAATCATGCAACAGTACTTCACGCATGCAAAACAATTGAAGAGCGTTTATCAATTGATAAGACTCTACAAGGTGACCTCCAAAAAATAGAAAGCGAGCTAAAAAAATAAGAGCAAATTAGAATTTTGTATTAACTGGAAATGCAAATCCTTGTTGCTCGATAAAATCGTAGTAAATTTTTGAGAAATATTCATTATTAGCTTTCGTGTATCTTACATCTGTGAAAACTTGTGCTAATGTTTCTTTATTATTCTCTTCAATATATTTTTTATTTTCTTTCATATTCTCTTTTGAAGAATAAAGTTCTGCAATAGTCTTTGCGCAATAGTCATTATAATTTTCCACATGTAAAATAGCTTCTAACGGAAGACGTTCAACCTGTTTGGTTTCAAGACTTTTCATTGTAGGGTATCCCACCGTAATTGTTGTTACAGGAACTACCATTTTAGGTAATTCTAATATTTTAGCAATTTCAGGGGCGTTATATGTAGTGGTACCGAGATAACAACACCCAAGACCAGCTTGCTCGGCAAGCGTATTAAACTGTTGGGCAAATGCTACTGTATCTAAAAATGCTGAAATAAATGATTGGAAATTATTATATCCTGGAATAGCTGAGTTATCTTCACACCATTTTATAAACCTATTAAAATCAGCACAAAATGTTATTATAACACTTGCACCTGTTACCGATGGCTGATTAAAGTGAGCTGGTGATAGGAGGGCTTTCTTTTTAATATCACGTGTTAATATAGCACTATAAAGTTGCATGTTTCCAGTCGTTGGCGCGCGCATAGCATCTTCTAATAATGAATATATAACATCATCACTAACATCAATATCAGAGTAATCTCTTATCGTTTTACGTTCTTTAAAATAGTTATTCATATAGTTACATTGTTTTTGTTACAAATATATTACATCTGAATATAATATCATAATTAATTGCAAAAATATAATTTCATAAATATTACAAATTATATTTTCGGAAAACTTTGTAAAAAATATAAATGCCTATTACGCTATATATCAGATATATAGTATTTTGTTTTGGAAAACTTATTAACAACGTAATAAATTTAGCATTCAATATTTGTATATCTAATAAATTGTTTGAATCTTTGTAGTGTTCTCGAAAAACATTTTTACTTTATTACTTTTTATTATTATTTAATCTAACAGTTTTATAAATCTCTAACGTGGAAAAGAAAACTTTCACTTATGAAGAAGCATACAATGCTTCTCTAAAGTATTTTAATGGCGATGAGCTTGCTGCGCGAGTATGGTCAAGCAAATATGCTCTTAAAGATTCTTTTGGGAATATTTACGAGCTTACGCCCGACGATATGCACCATCGCATAGCTTCTGAGTTAGCTCGTATTGAAGCAAAATATAAGAATCCATTGTCAGAAGATCAAATTTTTGATCTAATTAAAGGGTTTAATTATATAGTACCTCAAGGTAGTCCTATGTCTGGCATTGGTAACAATTTCCAAGTTGGTTCATTGTCAAATTGTTTTGTAATTGGTGTAGATGGTTCTCCTGACTCATATGGCGGAATCATTAAAATCGATGAAGAACAGGTACAACTGATGAAACGCAGAGGTGGAGTAGGGCATGATTTATCTCACGTGCGTCCAAAAGGGTCACCTGTTAAAAATTCAGCTCTTACATCTACAGGGCTTGTTCCATTTATGGAACGATATTCTAATTCAACACGTGAAGTAGCTCAAGATGGTAGACGTGGAGCTCTTATGCTGTCAGTAAGCATTAAGCACCCCGATTCCGAATCATTTATTGATGCTAAAATGACCGATGGGAAAGTTACAGGAGCAAATGTCTCGGTACGTCTTGATGATGCCTTTATGCAAGCTGCAATAGATAATCAATCATACACACAGCAATATCCTATCGAAGGAGATGCAAAAGTGAAAAATGAAATTGATGCTTCTAAACTTTGGAAGAAAATAGTTCATAATGCTTGGAAAAGTGCTGAACCTGGAGTCCTTTTTTGGGATACTATTATTAAAGAATCGGTTCCAGATTGTTATGCCGACCTTGGGTTTAAAACAATTTCTACAAATCCTTGTGGCGAAATTCCTTTGTGCCCGTATGATAGTTGTAGACTAATAGCAATTAATCTATATTCTTATGTTAATGATCCATTTACCTCAAAAGCTCAATTTGACTTTGAATTATTCAAAACTCATGTGGCTTATGCTCAACGATTAATGGATGATATTATTGATCTTGAAATGGAAAAGATTGATAAAATTATAAGCAAGATAAAGAAAGACCCTGAAACGCAAGAAGTAAGACAAACAGAATTGCATTTGTGGGAAAAGATTAGGACTAAGACATTAATGGGACGACGCACTGGGGTAGGGACTACTGCTGAAGGCGATATGCTCGCTGCTGTGGGCTTGAGTTATGGTACTGAACCAGCGACTACATTCTCAGAAAATGTACATAAAATATTGGCTTTAGCTGCTTACGGTTCATCTGTAAATATGGCACGTGAGCGAGGTGCTTTTGAAATATTTGATGCCAAAAGAGAGGAAAATAATCCTTTTATTAATAGAATTAAGGACGCTGATCCTGCTCTATATGAAGAGATGAAGAAATATGGACGTCGTAATATTGCTTGCCTCACAATTGCACCCACGGGGACTACGAGTCTAATGACTCAGACTACATCGGGAATAGAACCAGTATTTCTACCAGTATATAAACGCCGTAGAAAGGTTAATCCAAATGATCCTGATATTAGAATTGACTATATCGATGATTCGGGTGATGCTTATGAAGAATATATTGTATATCATCATAAGTTTGTGACTTGGATGACTATTAACGGCATTGATCCTAATGCTCATTATACGCAAGATGAACTTGATGCAATAGTCGCAAAATCGCCTTATTATAAATCTACATCAAATGATGTTGATTGGCTTGAAAAAGTTAAAATGCAAGGTCGTGTTCAAAAATGGGTAGACCATTCTATAAGTGTTACAATAAATCTTCCTTCTGACGCTACTGAAGAACTTGTAAATGAATTGTATATACAAGCATGGAAGTCGGGTTGTAAAGGTTGCACCGTTTATCGTGATGGCTCACGTTCAGGTGTGTTAGTTTCAACAAAGGAAGCTCCAGCTCTTGTCGTTCACCCAGAAGAACATGTGACTAAACGTCCTATTGAACTTGAAGCCGACGTGGTTCGTTTCCAAAATAATAAAGAAAAATGGATTGCATTTATTGGACTTATAAATGGTCGTCCTTATGAAATATTCACAGGTCTTGCTGATGATGATGAGGGGATATTCTGTCCTAAAACCATTAATAAAGGTAAAATAATAAAAGCTATTGATGAAAATGGCGTTAAACGTTATGACTTCCAATTTATTAATAAAAGAGGATATAAAACGACCATTGAAGGATTATCTGATAAATTTAATCCAGAATTTTGGAATTATGCTAAGCTCATTTCTGGAGTACTTCGCTATGGTATGCCTATTGATCAAGTATTAAAATTAGTAATTGGTCTTGAACTCGATAATCAGTCTATCAATACATGGAAAATGGGAGTAGAACGAGCATTGAAAAAATATTTACCTAACGGAATGAAAGCAAATGGACAATGTTGTCCTAATTGTGGACAAGAAACATTAATATATCAAGAGGGTTGCTTAATATGTACCTCATGTGGGACCTCAAAATGTGGATAATTAGATAAAAATACATACTTTATTGACAAAAGGGACTAATAATTCAAAAAATAATTATTTAGTTCCTTTTGTCTTATATTTTTTTCTTAAATTTAGGGAGAAATTTGTACCTATCAAATTTGTTAATTACTAATATCAAAATATTAAACAATAACCTATTTATGAAGCTTACATTTAATATAGATTATCGCACAAATTGGGGCGAGTCACTTTATCTTGTTGGAGACATAAAAGAACTCGGGGAGAACCTTGAGGGAAAAGCACAAAAAATGACATTTAACAGTGTAGAAACCTGGAGTTGCGTTATAAATATTCCAGATGATGCTCCTGATTTCAATTATAAATACTTTATAAAAAGAGATGATGGGAGTATAATAATGGAATGGGGTGAGGAACACCAATTTTTAATGCCATCAAATGTATTAACTTGTGATATATTTGATCGTTGGCAAGATCAACCATATAATAAACACTATTATTCTTCAGCTTTTACTGATGGAATATTCTCACGCTCCAAAAATAAAATGCCACTACGTTGCCTACCTGGTAATGTTATGTTGAATATATACGCACCAACGATAAAGCCAGATGAATATTTAGCAATTTCGGGTGATAACGCAGAAATGGATAATTGGAATATAAAAAAGGCTATTCCAATGAATGATCATAATTATCCTCTTTGGAGTGTAAATATTGATATTAAGAAAAATGAACTTCCATTCTCGTATAAGTTTATAATCCTGAAAAAAGGTTCTAATAAATTAGTCGCTTGGGAGGACGGAGATAATCGTATTTTAAGTTTTAAACCAACAAAAAAGAGTGATGCAATTATTATTGCTGGATTAAAATTTCTTAGTAACGCGCCTCAATGGAAAGGTGCTGGAGTAGCAATCCCTGTATTTTCTTTACGTAGTGATGATGATTTTGGAGTCGGTGATTTTTATGACTTATATAAAATGATTGATTGGGCAGTTGCAACAGGTCAAAACTTTTTGCAAATACTTCCTATCAATGATACTACAATGACGCATTCGTGGACTGATTCTTATCCATATAATGCCAATTCAACATTTGCACTTCACCCAATGTTCCTTAGACTGAATGCGATTGGAACACTTACTGATGCAAAAGAGCAAGCATATTATGATAATCTTGCCAAAGAACTTAACGCTTTACCTGAAATAGATTATGAGCGCGTAAATAATGCTAAAAATGATTTTCTTCATAAAATATATAATGAAATTGGTGCTAAGACATTAAATGAAGTATCGTTTAAAAAATTCCTTAAAGCTAACGAATATTGGCTTACTCCATACGCTGCATTTTGTGTACTTCGGGATATAAATAGTACTCCTGATTTCTCACAATGGGGTAAATTTTCTAAATATGAAGAAAAGGAAATTATTGCATTTTGTGATGAACATATAGATGAAATACAATTCATTTTCTTTGTACAATACTTCCTTGATAAGCAAATGCGAGAGGTAAGAAATTATGCACATAAAAAAGGAATCGTAATAAAAGGTGATATTCCAATAGGTATAAGCAGGACGAGTGCTGACGCATGGGTTAATCCTAAATTATTTAATATGGATTGCCAAGCTGGTGCGCCACCTGATGATTTCTCTGTATTAGGACAAAATTGGGGCTTCCCAACATATAATTGGGAAGAGATGAGCAAAGATGGATTTAAATGGTGGAAAGACCGTTTTAAAAAGATGGCAGAATATTTTGATGCCTATCGTATCGACCATATACTCGGATTTTTTAGAATATGGCAAATCCCTATGGATGCAGTTCATGGATTGCTCGGAACATTTTATCCAGCAATGCCATTCAATGCCGACGAATTAAGAAATAACTATGACTTTTGGATTGATAAAGACTTACACACTACGCCATATATAATGGATTATTTTCTTACCGACTTCTTTGGCAGTGATACTGCTGAAGTAAAAGAAAATTTCCTTGTTGATAAAGGTTATGGAAGATATGGCCTTAAAGAATTTGTTAATACGCAGAAAAAAGTTGTTGAATATTTCGCAACACAAGATAATAACGAAAGAAATACTACATTAAGAGATGCTCTTTTAGGTCTTATTGATAATGTGCTTTTCATAGAAGATGCTAATATAAAGAATACATATCACCCGCGAATATCAGCTCAATTTACTTATATATACCGTTCACTAAGCGACTATGAACGATGGTGCTTTGATCGCCTTTATAATGACTTCTTCTATCATCGTCACAATGATTTTTGGTATGGTAAAGCTATGTGGAAACTTCCTCCACTCATTAATTCCACTAACATGCTTGTATGCGGTGAAGATTTAGGTATGATACCCGATTGTGTGTCAGCAGTAATGAATTCTCAACAAATTTTATCGCTTGAAATTCAGCGTATGCCAAAAGATCCACGTGCCGAATTTGGAAACACAAACTTTTATCCATATCTCTCTGTCTGCACAACTTCTACACATGACATGGCTGGCATTAGAGCATGGTGGGAAGAAGACCGAGATAAGACACAGCATTTTTATAATAATGTTCTACATGAAATAGGGACAGCACCATATTTTGCCGAGCCCTGGATATGTGATAAAATTGTAACATTACATTTAAATTCGCCATCAATGCTCTCTATTCTTCCACTGCAAGATTGGCTTTCTATTCATGGAACTCTTAGACGAGAAAATCCACTTGAAGAGCAAATCAATATTCCAGCTAATTCTCGACATTACTGGAGATACCGTATTCATCACACACTTGAAAAATTATTAAGCGAAACGGAATTTAATAAATATCTTAAAGATAAAATAAAATCGAGTGGGCGTTAATGACCCCTAATAATAAAAATGGCTCGCATATTGATTATGCGAGCCATTACTTTTGATTTGCGTAGCGTTTTTAGAATGAATAGCTAAGTCCTATAGAAGGACACCATGCGTTACAACTATAATTTCCTACAAATGTTTGTTCTGATTTTTGACCTAAATTAGGGAAGCTCTTAAATATTAAATCCTCATATGTATATGAAGCATTGTCTGTTCCTAACCCGATGACATAAGAACAAGCTACATCAATAGATAGGCTCTTGATAGGACGAAAAGAGAAACCTAATGAAGGAGCAATTTTACTCATTCCAGGTGTCTCAGGATTATAGAATTTATTATCAACAGGTGTGAGATCAAGATTTAAACCAAGACGTGCATCAAAACGTGATGTTACTGCATATTCTCCTCCTAATCTAAATGACCATGAATTATGATAATTTTTCACCAAATTTTGATCATAAGCATCGAGTTTGTCACTTAAAAAGTTTACATTAAGTGCCTTATATGCACTCCACCCTGTAAGTTGAGCATCAAATGCAAGTTCAAGTTTTGTCATAGGACGATAACTAAGTCCAAAATTCAAAGTATATGGCATTGGCATTTCTGCTTCAAAGTTAGCTTCATTAATCACACCAAGTGATTTTTGTAGTAATTCTTCGGCTACTTTATTTGCATAATCTACTTTTGCATCTCCTGCCTTAACTTTCATTCCCATCTTAGATCTGTAAGATACTCCCACAGTGAGGTCTTTTGTAATATCATACATTGCTCCCACATTAAATCCAACGGCTATCTTTGCAGTACCTGTTAGGTTAACTGATGCTGGTGTAGTTGAGCCAAAACGATAGTCATTGTGCATAGCGGCTAATAACATATCTACCGATGAAGCATTGACCAATCCCTTATTCAAATCAACTTTTCCCCAAGCTATCATTAATCCAGCTCCAATAGATAAATTGTCAAGTATTTTCCATGAAACCGTAGGCTGTATTACATAAGTTTCAAGACTCACACTTTGAGCAAGGTTTGCTCCAACCCAATTTTTTGTCCAATTTATACTACTTCCATAAGGAGTTGTAAATGAAACACCAGCTTTTAGATTATCATAAATACTAAATGCTGCATATACATATAAAGGTGTACTAATCTTATTATCTGTTTCAAATTTCTTTCCACCACTTTCACATGTAGCAAATGGAGCAATCCCTGTTACACCTGCCGACAAGTCAAGAGTCTTGTCCATAAAAGCCATACCAGCAGGGTTAAATTGCATACTCTCCGCACCAAGTTTCATACCAGTTCCTGTGTGTCCCATACCTAATTGACGAGCACTAAGAGTATTCACTTGATAACCTTCAGCATGTGCCGACATCACTGTGAGCAATGCGATTACAATCGATGTAATTTTTTTCATTAATAAAATTTATTTAATTTTTACGTGACAAAAGTAACTACTATTATTCGTTATGAATGCCTTCTTAACAGATTATAGAGTACTTTAACCTTTCCTGTTTTTCCTATTGTGTGTCCTAAATGTCGTATTTTAAGCACTTTTCGATATAATATTTAACATTAGCATTTTCATGTGTTAATTCCAAAACTATTTAATGCTATAAATCTAAATAAAATTCGTACCTTTGCACTCTGATTTTTTAGGTATATGATAGCAGTAAACAATTTAGGCATACAATTTGGTAAAAGGGTGTTATTTCAAGAAGTAAACTTGAAATTCACTCCTGGAAATTGTTATGGTATAATCGGTGCAAATGGTGCCGGTAAGAGTACTTTAATGAGAATTTTAAGTGGAGAACTTGCTCCTACGCACGGAACCATAGCTCAAGGCGCTGGTGAACGTATGTCGGTTTTGAGCCAAGATCACTTTGAATTTGATGAATGCACAGTTATGGAAACGGTGCTGCGTGGTCACACTACGCTATGGGATATAATGCAAGAAAAAGATGCGCTATATGCTAAACCCGATTTTACCGATGCTGATGGTATTCGTGCTTCTGAGCTTGAAGAGAAGTTTGCTGAAATGGAAGGCTGGAACGCTGAAAGTGATGCTGGTATGCTTCTTAGTGGGCTTGGTATAAAAGAAGAAAAGCACATAAATTTGATGAAAGATATAAGTGGCAATGAAAAGGTTCGTGTATTATTGGCAAAAGCTCTCTTTGGTAATCCTGATAATTTACTTCTTGATGAGCCTACAAATGACCTCGATCTCGACACTGTTTCTTGGCTTGAAGATTATCTTTCTAAATGCGAGAATACAGTACTTGTAGTTTCGCATGACCGTCACTTTCTCGATTCTGTTTCAACTCACACACTTGATATAGATTATAATAAAGTACAACTTTTTTCTGGAAATTATAGTTTTTGGTATGAGTCAAGTCAACTTGCACTTCGCCAACAACAACAACAAAATAAAAAGGCAGAAGAAAAGAAAAAAGAACTTCTTGAATTTATTCAACGCTTTAGTGCAAATGTTGCCAAGTCTAAGCAGACTACAAGTCGCAAGAAGATGATTGAAAAATTAAATATAGAAGAAATTCAACCATCATCACGTCGTTATCCTGGTATTATCTTTACACCAAGCCGTGAGCCTGGTAATAAAATACTTGAAGTTAAGGGTCTTGAGGCAAGAGTCGATGGCGATTTACTATTTAAAGATGTAAATTTCCAAATTGAGAAATGGGATAAAGTTGTTTTTCTTAGCCGTGATCCTCGTGCAATGACAGCAATGTTTGAAATAATTAATGGTCATCGCAAGCCTGATGCAGGTACCTATGAATGGGGACAAACAATAACTTCGGCTTATCTTCCACTTGATAATACTGATTTTTTCAATACAGATATGAATTTAGTTGATTGGCTATGCCAATATAGCGATGATTCAAGTGAAATTTATCTAAAAGGATTTTTAGGTAAAATGTTATTTTCGGGTGAAGAGGTTCTTAAGAAAGCATCAGTACTTTCTGGAGGTGAGAAAATGCGTTGTATGATTGCACGCATGATGATGACCGACGCAAATACTCTTATTCTCGATTCGCCTACTAATCATCTTGATCTTGAATCAATTCAGGCTTTTAATAATACACTACGTACTTTTAAGGGTAATATTATAATGTCATCTCATGACCACGAATTTATTCAAACGGTTTGTACACGCGTTATAGAATTAACTCCTCATGGAATTATTGATAAAATAATTGATTATGACGATTATGTAGTTGATGATAGAGTATTAGCTGCAAGAGAAAAAATGTATAAGAAATAAATTTTAGAAATTATGATAAAACATATTGTAACTTTTAAACTATCGGGAACTAATGCCGAACGTAAAGAAATTGCAACCAATTTCAGAACTGCTCTTCTTGCATTGCCTGCGAAGATTGATGTACTTAAAGGAATTGAAGTAGGAATAAATGAAAATTCCAATGAAGAGTGGGATGTTGTTCTAACAGCAATTGTTGAAACTATGAATGATGTGGACATTTATGCCAAGCATCCAGCTCATGTAGCTGCTGCTGCTCTTCTAAAAGGTCATAAAGAAGCTCGTGCTTGTGTTGATTACGAGATATAAATTCTACAATATAATATAAAGAGGAATCCTGTATAAGCCATAGAGTCTATGCAGGATTTTTATTATTGTTCCTTTTCTGATAATTCAAGCCATCTGAGCTCCTTTTCATCAATAAGCGCAATGATTTCACTTATACGTATTGACTTTTCTGTAATATTAGGAATATCTGTTCGTCCACTATTGAATAACTCTTCAATCTCGGATTTCTCAAGTTCAAGCGATTTCAAATCAACTGCCAATGTTTCAAGTTCTTTTCGTTCTTTAAACGATAATTTATTGACAGTTTTAGTTTGTATAGTCTTTGCCTTTTCAATAGATTGAGTTTTTTGCTTTTCTATTTCAGCAATTTCTTTATCTTTCAATGTACGCCACTCTCTAAAGTCGGAATAATTTCCAGGAAAATCTTTTATTTTGCCATCACCTTCAAATACAAATAGGTGATCTACTGTTTTGTCCATAAAGAAGCGGTCATGCGAAATAATTATTACACACCCTTTAAATTTTTCGATATAATCTTCAAGAATTTCAAGTGTTATAATATCCAAATCATTTGTAGGCTCATCTAAGATTAGAAAATTAGGCTTGCGCATGAGTATTGTTGCTAAGTATAATCTTCGTTTCTCTCCACCACTAAGTTTTGAGATATATTTTTGTTGATCTGATGGTGAAAATAGAAAAAGTTGAAGAAATTGTGATGCTGTATATCGTGTCTTTTCATCAAATACAATAACTTCAGCAATATCCTGCATCATGTCGAGAACTTTTTTTGACTCATCGAATTGTAGTCCATCTTGGCTATAATAGCCAAAACTAACAGTCTCCCCAATATCAAAGGCTCCATTATCAGGTTCAACGTCACCCAATAATAACTTTATAAAAGTAGATTTTCCAACGCCGTTATTTCCTACAATTCCGAGCTTTTCATATCGTGCAAAAATATAATTAAAATCATCAAGAATAATCTTTGAGTCAAATTTCTTTGAAATATGCTTTGCTTCAAATATTTTTGAGCCAATGTATGATGATTTGATGCTAAGTTCTACCGAAGAATCATCACGTGATACTTTCGACTTCTTTTCAAGATCATAGAAAGCATCAATTCTATATTTTGCCTTTGTTGCTCGTGCCTGTGGCTGACGACGCATCCAATCAAGCTCTGTTCTCAATAAATTTTTAGCCTTAGACACCTCAGCATTTTGAGCATCAATTCGTTCAGCTCTTTTCTCGATGTAATAATTATAATTACCAGCATAGCTATAAATCAATTGTTGGTCAATCTCTATGATTTTATTACACACATTATCTAAGAAGTAACGATCATGTGTAACCATTAGCAATGTTATGCGATTGCGAGAAAGATAACCCTCCAACCATTCTATCATATCAATATCAAGGTGATTTGTAGGCTCATCAAGAATAAGGAACTCAGGTTTATTTATAAGGACTCGCGCAAGTGCCACACGCTTAACCTGCCCCCCTGATAATTGCTTAATAGGCTGATTATAATCTGAAATTTTTAATTGAGAGAGTATTTGTTTAAATCGATCCTCATAATCCCATGCGTCGGCAGAATCCATTAGCGGAATAAGATCCGTGATATCTTCATTATTTGCCAATGCCTTTTCGTAGCGACGAAGTATTTGCGAAGCCTCGTCGTCAGAATATAGACATGTTTCAATAACACTGAGATTAATATCAAAATTAGGAAGCTGCTCAAGATATCCAATACGTAAATCATTGCGAAAAACTACATTTCCTGAATCATGTGATTCACTTCCTGCTATAATTCGGAGTAAGGTTGTCTTTCCTGTTCCATTTTTTGCAATAAGACCTATCTTATCGCCTTCAAAAACGCCAAATGTAATACTATCTAAAAGGACTTTATCGCCAAACGATTTCGTGAGATTTTCAACTTGAAGGAAACTTGCCATTAATTTAAATTTATTTTTATGCCGTATGAATGCAAAGATACGAAATACTTCGAGAAATAGTCTTCAAGCTATTCAAATCGAATAGAGGCCGAAGGCTTTATAGTAGAAATAATATATGATGGTAATAATAGCGTAATATACGCAATTATTATAATTCCAATATTTAGGATAACAATATATAGCCAATTAATATCAATCGGGACAAAAGACATATAATAAGCTTCTGGATTTAACTTTATTAGATGAAAAAACTTTTGAGCCATTGCCAACGACAATCCTATTGTGTTTCCTATGATAATTGCACGTAATATTAGTTTTTGAGTAAGCAGTATGAAAATATTTCTTATTGAACTATTGCATGCTCCAAGTGCCTTTAAAACGCCAATCATATTTATTCTTTTCAATACAATGATAAGCAACCCAGCTATAAGTGTAAAATTAGATACTGCAATCATTAGAATGAGTATAATAACAACATTCATATCAAGAAGATCCAGCCATGCAAAATAAGATATGTTTGTTTCCTTAGTATTAGTAACGTCATATATTATAGCATTATTTTGCTCTTTATAGTTTAACTTAATGAGCGTGGAAGAAATAGTATAGGCATTATCTTCAATATTTTTAAAATCCTTACATTTAATTCCAATATAAGAACCTTCATTAGGCAACCAACCATTGATTTGTTGCACTATTTTAATGTTCCCAAGAATGAAAGCATTATCAAAATCCTCAAAGTCGGTATTAAAAATGCCTACAATCTTTGAGTTACGAACTTTCACTTTTTCATCAATAAAATAGGTAAGAATCTTATCACCGATTTTCAAATTTAACTGCTTTGCTATTGATTGTGATAGGACTATTTCTGAAATGGGGGCATCATCTGAATTATTAGGAACTCGACCTTCAATAATACTTTTATTGATATAGTTCCAATCATAATTTTTATCTACTCCTCTAAATACAATACCTTTAAAATCTTTGTCCGTTTTTATAATCGCTGGTTTTTCTGCAATAAGTTCAAGCGATTTAATAAATGACAGGGAGTCACATAGCTCCTTACATAAAACATCTTTATTAACTTTAGTATTATTTGTTGATTGTGAAAAAGAACTATTTGATATTTTTATGTGAGAGTCAAGATCATATATTTTATTAGCTATCTCATTTTTAAAACCACACACTATTGTTATCGATAATATCATTATAACAATAGCAAGAACTATTCCAAGCACTGCAATATTTAATATGGGAGTAGATGAAGTTATATTATTTTCATCGGCTCCCAATTTTAATTTTCGTGCTATAAATAGTTCAAATTTCATATAGTGCGACCCGGGTAGGACTCAAGAGCCTTAGCCAATACAATTAATGCTTTAGCAAGTTCTTCTTTCTTAATTACATACGCCATGCGTACTTCATTTTTGCCAAGTCCCTCTGTTGTATAAAATCCTGACGCTGGCGCCATAAAAATTGTTTGACCTTCAAATTGAAATTCTTTTAAACACCATTCACAGAAAATATCAGCATCATCAACTGGCAATTTTGCGACGGTATAAAATGCACCCATAGGAATAGGGGAGTAGCATCCGGGAATTTTATTTATTCCATCGATAAGGAAATTACGACGCTCTACATATTCATTATATGTATCAAGCATATAATCTGGTGTAGCATCAATAGATGCTTCAGCAACAATTTGCCCTAATAAAGGTGGACTTAATCTTGCTTGACAAAATTTCATCACATTCTTCTTAAGCTCTTTATGCTTTGTTATAATTGCGCCTATTCTTATTCCACATTCGCTATAACGCTTCGATACAGAGTCTATAAGAACAACTTGCTCCTCAATACCTGGAAGATGGAAAGCTGAAATATATGGAGCTCCTGTATAGCAAAATTCTCGATACACCTCATCAGAGAATAAAAATAAATCATATTTTTTAACGATGTCACGCAACTGATTCATCTCTTTTTGAGTGTAAAGATAGCCAGTAGGATTATTTGGGTTACATATAAGAATGCCCTTAGTCTTAGGTGTAATTAACTTTTCAAATTTTTCTATAGGCGGTAGTGCAAATCCCTCATCAATAGAAGATGGTATAGTCTTTATTACAGCTCCTGCCGAGATAGCAAATGCCATATAATTGGCATAAGCAGGTTCTGGGACTATAATCTCGTCGCCTGGATCAAGACAAGCCATAAAGGCAAACAGTACAGCTTCAGAGCCTCCTGTTGTGATGATAATATCATCAACATCAACATTGATATTAAATCTACTATAATAAGTTACCAACTTTTGACGCAATGATTTTAGACCATCTGAAGGACTATATTCTAAAACAGTTCTATCTATATGCTTCAATGCTTCGAGAGCATTTGGTGGCGTAGGAAGGTCGGGCTGACCTATATTTAGATGATAAACCTTAACGCCTCTTTCTTTTGCAGCATTTGATAATGGGACCAATTTCCGTATTGGCGAAGCAGGCATTATAATACCTCTCTGGGATATATTTGGCATTCTTAGTTCTTTATAATTAATTTGATACAAAAATAAGCATAAATGAGGAGATAACACATAAGTAGTCAAAAATAATTATTTTATCAACCCACATATAATCTCATAGATATGTTTATAGCATGTATCTAATAGAAAATTTACAAATCATCATCTTCACTTAGGCTATCCCATATCGATTCTTGATTTTCTATAAGCTCTTCAATATATTCTGCATATCCAGTTTTTATTGAATATCCAAGATCATCACACCATTCTTTATAAGATGATTTTAACCCCTCATCTTCATGCATCATTTTTATAAATTCACTTTCTGCAATGTCAGCACTCTTGTAGTGCTCTAATAATTGTTGCAAAAATTCAGATATATTGGTCATATTAGTCAGATTTTACAGGTTATTCCTCCCCAAATATAACAATTTATTTGATAATAAGATGTGTAAGTACGCAAAATTTTGATAGTAATATAAAAGAATTACAGATAAACATTTTTTAATTGCTAAGCGTTAAATAGATAATAAATTTAATAACTCATATTATGAAAAAAATCTTTTATTTGTTTGTCATTGCATTGCTATTTGCAAGTTGTAGCCCGTTTTCTCTCATTAATAGCACGGTTTATAATAATGCCGATTTAAGTACTTACAATACTTTTAGAATAGTAAGTCTTAATGATGGGAAATTGCCTCCTGGAATGGGACTTGTTGGATATTATAATATCTCTGCTGCAATTCGGGAGCAGATGCTTAATCGTGGATTTACTGAAAATCCTAATTCTGATTTATTGGTAAATATTGCTTTAACGGTTCAACAACAAATCGATACAGAACCTATAATTCCTCCAGGATATTCTCTATATAATGGATATTATCCTTATTACATGTATCCTCGTAACCTTTACTGGCAAGGCTATTATTCTAATGCAAAAGTAATAACAGATATTTATAAAGAGGGCGTTCTTACTATGGAAATGGTAAATATTGCAGAAAAGCTACCGTTGTATTCTTCGTCGGTATCAACAATTCTCAATCCTGGACAAGCTCAATTAAAAAATTTAAATGAGATTGCTGATGCAGTAAAGATACTATTCTCACAATTTCCTGTTCCTTTATTGCCTCAATATAAAAAATAGTGAATAATTAGTGTTTATTCACGGAGCTGTGCATGTTAGTTGCACGTGTGGACAATAACTTTGTATCAGAAATTAATCCACACTTTAATACTAAAAGATATGAACAGCTCTATTGTTATTTCTGAAAATGTAATAAATACTATTAGTTCACTACAGCCTGATGAACAAAAGGCAGTGTTTAATGCTTTTGCTTGTGATAAAATACTAAAAGTAAAACGAGACTTTGAATTATCACCACTTCAAGAGATATTATATGCAATAGTATGTGACTATATCAAACGAGATTCACTAAGATATTCTAATTCTATACGAGAACAAACTATGGCATAATTATTTCGTGATATAATATATTGTCCGAAAAAATTACTTGAAAAAACACACATTTTTCGTTCAAAGCTCCAATTTATGTTGGGGCTTTGATTTTTAAATTTGAATATTGGTTTTTTTATAATACTTTTGGAGTCAGAATACTAATCATTACATAAAATTTAAGTTATGAAAAAAATCAATCTCCTATTTGTAATACTATTATCGTTGATTATTACCTCTTGTTCATCAGATGATAAAGATATTCTTTCTTTAATTCCTGAAGATGCGACGGCTGTTGTTGGAATTAATGTCAAATCATTAATAAAAAAGTCTGGAATCTCTTTGAATAATGATGGAAGTTTAAAAATTCCAGATTCATTCAAATCGATATTACAAGATAATAAAAATGACTATGAATTTTTTAAAGAATTGCCCAATAGTGGTATTGACTTTGATAATAACGCTTTTATGTTTTGTACAAGTACCGACTTTGATTTTGCATTGCTTATTAGATTAAAAGACAGTGAAAATTTTGAAAAATTCCTATCAAAATATGCTAAAGAGCTTATCAAAGTAAACAGTGATTATAAATATTATGTTGCAAATAGTCGCATCATAATGTTTTCACAAAAGACACTCCTTATTGCTTATAAAAATAATAATACTGGAAATGACGATCTCATAGAAAAGGGAATTAGCGTTTTTAAAGCCAAAACTAAGAATTTTACCAATAATAAAGATGCAATATCATTTCTCGACAACTCAGATGATATGTTGGCATACATTAATTATAAAAAATTAGGTAGCAACTTACAATATCTCTTGCAAGATAAGGGGTCTATCGGTCAAATCCAAATGGCTCAAGAGCTTTTTGGTAGCATAGATGCAGCTACATTTCGATTAAATTTCAATAAAGATAATGTTTCGGTAAATGGTGAATGTAAGACACAGAAAAATTCAGAGTATATAACTATATGCGAAAAAATCATAGATAAACCATCTTCAGAATTTTTAAAACTATATCCTGCAAATATTGATAATATAATGTCTATTTCAATCAATGGGAAAGGACTAATGGAAATAGAAGAGCTAAAAAACATCATTGGCAAGTTAGCAGCAAACCCTTTAATTCCAATAAATGATATTGTAACTGTGATTGAAAATATTAATGGACCTATCTCTTTTGGGTCAAAGATGTCGCAAGATATTAATACATCGGGTTATATGTTGAGCGTTAAAACTAAAGATGCTAATCATTTAATATCAACACTAAAGAATGCTTTATCATTGTTTGGAATACCATTGACAAAGAATGGAACAGCATACTCTTGCGTATTTGATGAAATGAAAATCACGATGGGCGAGCAAGATGGATATGTGTATTTAAAATCAAATTTTGACGTAACAAGTACTGATGTCGCATATTCTAATGATGTTCTTCGCAATTTATACTCTAAATCCAGTGGTGGTATGTATTTTAATTTAGAATCTGGTGCTAAGTTAATGCTCGGTAATAATGACTATAAAGGATATATTACGTCAGGAATGACATCGCCAAAGGATTTTGATGCGATGTTAATGATAACAGAACCTAAATCAACTAATTCATTACAAACAATTTTGGAGCTGTCCTTTAAAGCCGATTCCATTGGCAATGCAAAAACAATAGATAATCCAGATATAGATATTATGGCAGAACCTATTGATAAGATGGAGCCTGTGGAATAGAAAGGTATTTAAGCATTTTCATAATAGTTACACCTGCTTTTTAGGTGTAACTATTTTTCTATTGCCATATATATGCGTTAATTATGCTTAATAGGTGAGTGTATGGCTTGTTTTTGTGTCGCTCCTCACGTTTGTAACATACTTGTGCTCAATTATTTGGCATAGAAAAGGAGAGATATTTATTATCTCTCCTTGTTGTCCAGGAAGGACTCGAACCCTCACTAGCGGAACCAGAATCCGAGGTGCTACCATTACACCACTGGACAAAATCGAGTGCAAAGTTACTAATTATTTTTAATGCTCAAAGTTATACTTTGTCAAAATATAACCAATATTTTATTCTTAACTGTAATCTTGTCAAATTTAGTCATTTCGATAAATAGAGGGAAGGGATTGCTGAATAGCTTTAAAGCTTTCTCTCATAACTATTTCGGTATTATGTCCATCGGTTGGTGGCATAATTGGCGAGTGAATTGTGAGTGTTATTTTTCCAGGCTTAATGTTATATGTCGTACGTGGCATAACGTTAAACGAACCGTTAATTGTAAGAGGGACTATGGGGAGGTTGAAATCCACTGCTAACTTAAAGGCTCCACGCTTAAAATCACGCATTTTACCATTCCATGTACGTGCACCCTCAGGGAAAACTACTAATGACATGCCATTTTGAAGGCGTTCTTTAGCGTTTGTCATAGTCATCTTAATTGCTGTTGCAGATGAACGATCAACCATTATGTGGCCAGCTCTTTTGCACGCATATCCTACGAATGGAATTTTTTCTAAGCTTTTCTTCATCATCCATCTAAAATTATGATTTAGATAGCCATAAATTGTAAAGATATCGAATGCTCCTTGATGATTTGCTACAAAAACATAAGATGTATTAGGCTCTATATTTTCATGACCAACAACATCTATTGTTACAAACATAATTTTACAAAAAAGTCGTGACCATAGATGAGCAGGGTAGTAGCCCCACCAAGAACTTCCACCAGCAAAACTCCCAATACTTGTTGCTAATGCTGTTATTAATGTAGCTATTAATAATAAAGGAATGGCTATAAACCATTGGTATATGAAAAATATATAGGACATGACTTTATGACGATATTTTTTACAAATTTAGTGCATCTGAAAGAAAAATGCAATATCAAATGAACTGATATTGCATTTTTTATTATCATATAAAAACAAGAATTTCTATTTAGTCTTTATTTCAACATCTGGAGCGATTAATTTATAACCTTTACCGTGTATGTTGATAATCTCAATAGAAGTATCGTCTTTAAGATGTTTACGTAGTTTAGTGATATAAACGTCCATGCTACGTGCATTAAAATAGTTATCGTCAATCCATATTGTTTTTAGAGCAAAGTTGCGTTCAAGTATTTCGTTTACGTGAGCGCAAAGGAGACTTAATAACTCAGATTCTTTAGTTGTAAGTTTTGTGACTTTATCATCAACCATTAAAACTTGTTTCTGTGTGTCGAACGTGAATTTACCAATCTTATACATGGTAATTTCTTTACCTTTCTTTCCTTTTACGCGACGTAGAATAGCTTCTATACGGAATACTAATTCTTCCATACTAAAAGGTTTTGTGATATAGTCATCAGCACCAATCTTGAATCCTTCAAGAATATCTTCTTTTAAAGATTTAGCTGTTAAGAAAATAATAGGGACTTCGCTGTTTACGGTGCGAATTTCTTGAGCTAAAGCAAATCCGTCTTTTTTAGGCATCATTACGTCAAGCACACAAAGGTCGTATTTACCTTTAAGGAATGCTTTGTAGCCACTTTCTCCATCAGAAAATAGATCTGCATTAAATCCTTTAGCTTGCAGATACTCTCTCAATAACATGCCAAGATTTTCATCATCTTCGCATAATAGAATACGCAATCTTTCTTCCATAATTGTCAGTTTTTTATTAGTGGTAAAGTTATTATAAATTTCGTTCCATGATTTAATTCACTTTCAACATGTATATCGCCTTTTAGTTCTGTTATCATTTTGTGAACATAAGCTAACCCCAGACCAAATCCTTTAACATCGTGGCGATTTCCAGTAGATACTCGATAGAATTTCTCAAATATTTTTCTTAAATCTTCTTTCTTTATTCCTATGCCATTGTCACAAATGGCAATTTCTATTTTTTCGTTAGCAATTTCTTTAGTGCTTACGATTAATTCTAATGGTGTGTCTTCACGACGATATTTTACAGCATTATCAAGTAAATTGAAAATAACATTGGTAAAGTGCATTTCGTCAACATGGATAATAGAGTCTATGGCATCGAGGTTTGATTCAATGTGACCTCCATATTTTTCGACTTTTATTTTATATGTATGAACTACATTAGCAATTACATTATTAGCATTTATATCCTGTAATTTGAGCATTGCTTTTTGTCTATCAAACATTGACATTTGAAGCACTTTTTCTACTTGAAATCTTAACCTCTTTGTCTCGTCATTGATAACTGATGATATGTGCTGAAGCATTGTTGTGCTTTTGCGAACGGAGTCATCATTTAGCATTTGAGCTGCAAGTGAAATAGTAGAAATAGGTGTCTTAAATTCATGTGTCATATTATTAATGAAATCATTTTTCATCTCTGTAAGCTTCTTTTGCTTAAAGGCTAATATGATTGTGTATAAGAAGATGACAAGTAAAATAAATGTGAAAGCAAACGACGGTATCATAAATTTTATAGATGAAAATATGTAATCATTTTTTGTTGGAAAAAATACTTTCAAATAATTCATCTTATTAATAGGGTCATTCGGGAAAAGTGTCTGCGTGAAAATGTTATTATCATTTGTTGGTGTAAAACCAATGGATTTATATACGATGCCACCGTTACGGTTTGCAATAGCAAATTCGTATGGTAAATCTAAGCCATTATTCTCTAATTCAGACTTCAAATAGCTACTCACTGATATTGAGTCGGCACGTTCTTCAATAGGTCTATTGCTTGATTGACTTAAGATGTTAAGAATAACTTCATTAAGTAAACCTTTTTGATAAAGATATTGTCCCTTTAGCGTTTCTTGGAGATTTTTGTAACTATCATTAATACCATTAATATTTTGGTCGGTGTTTGGCTTTACTTTATATGCATTAAGACTTCCTTGTACCTTAAGGCTTGCACCATCGGGAGATGTTATAGAATATTCAAAGTTCCGTAGATTTGATTTTGTTTTATTTCCTTTAATTTCAGAGTATATAGAAGTAGTTTCAACCTCTTCCATGTCTTCTTCAAGAAAATGTTTTGTTTCCGCTTGTTCGAGAGCGGTAGAAACGCCATATAAGCTACGTTTTACGACTTCTGAGAACTGTTCGTTGCGCATCTTTATCATATTCTCCATATACATTATCTGTACGTAGAGGAGCCCTATAAAGGTAAGTGCCATTATTACAGTTAAAAACCAGATAGTCGATTTCTTCATTTTTAGTTATTTAATTTTAATATGAAAAAGTATCAATGATGTGTTTGTTATATTTTTAATATCTTAACAAGTGAATTAAATCTTTGTTTATAGGTAAAGCAAAAAATGCAGATTCACAGTTAACACTCGACTGCAAAATTAACAAAATTGTGTGAAATACAATAATTTTTCAGAAAAAAATTAATATAATTCTTTGATTTTGTTATTTAAGTGTCAAGTATCTAATTATTAGATAAAAAAAGCAGACTATCAATTAAAATAACTGATAGTCTGCAAATTTTTTAATATCAATTTAATCTTCTTGAGAAATAGCTTCGTAAGCTTTAAGAAGTTTTTCTTGAACATCACCTGGTACTAACTCATAGGCTGAGAAATTCATTGTAAATGAAGAGCGACCACCAGTAATTGAACTTAAAGCAGTAGAGTATGAGTTCATTTCTTTTAGAGGAACGCGAGCTGTAATTTTCTCAAATCCCTTTTCGCTTGTCATCCCCATAATGATAGCTCTACGGCCTTGAAGATCACTCATTACGTCACCCATTTTGTCGCCTGGTACAAGAACTTCTACGTCATAGACTGGTTCAAGAATTTTAGGGTTGGCATTTTTAAATGCTTCGCTAAAGGCATGACGACCAGCAAGACGGAATGAAATTTCATTAGAATCAACTGGATGCATCTTTCCATCATATATGCAGACTCTCACATCACGAGCATAAGATCCTGTTAGAGGTCCTTGTTCCATTCTATCCATGAGCCCTTTTACAATTGCTGGAATAAATCGCGAATCAATTGCACCACCAACAATACAATTATAAACAACTAACTTTCCGCCCCATTCAAGTGGAATTATTTGAGTATCACGAATATTCATTTTAAACTCTTGTCCGTTGAATTTATATGTATCTGGCTTTGACATTTCTTCGGAATATGGCTCAACTATTAGATGCACTTCACCAAATTGACCAGAACCGCCTGATTGCTTTTTATGTCGATAATCAGCTCTTGCAGGTTTTGTAATTGTTTCGCGATAAGGTATTCGAGGCTCTATGTACTCAATCATTATCTTATCATTATTCTCAATTCTCCACTTTAATGTGCGTAAATGGAATTCGCCTTGTCCCGAAACAATTGTTTGTTTTAATTCTTTTGATTGAACAATTGTCCATGTAGGGTCTTCCTCGTGCATTCTTGTTAAGATTTCGCTTAACTTTTCAGCATCTGATTCATTTAATGGTTTTATAGCCTTTTGATACTTTGCAGCAGGATATTTAATAAAATCGTAAGTGTAGTTGCATCCTTTAGCGTTCATGGCATTTCCAGTACGAACATCTTTTAATTTAACTGTTGCACCAATATCGCCTGCTCTAAGTTTCTCAACTGGTGTCTTAATTTGTCCACAGACGCAAAATATTTGTGCAATACGTTCCTTTGTGCTTCTATCTACATTTGTAAGATCTTCGCCAGCACTTAGTGTCCCAGACATTACCTTGAAATAAGAAACTTCACCGATATGAGGCTCGATTGTTGTTTTAAATACAAATAGGCTTAGTGGTCCATTAGAATCAGGTTTAATTTCTTCATTTTCGGCATTTTTTGGAGCTGGCATGTCGTCAACAAAAGGAACGACATTCCCTAAAAATTCCATCATTCTACGAACGCCCATATCTTTTAAAGCGCTTACACAAAAAACGGGGAATATACTTCGGTCAATAAGACCTTTCCTTATTCCCATACGCATTTCATCTTCGCTTAAAGAGCCTTGTTCAAAGAATTTATCCATTAATGTTTCATCATTTTCAGCAGCTGCTTCAATGAGTTGTTGATGTAGTTCCTTAGCTTTTTCCATGTGTTCAGCTGGGATATCTGATATTGTTGGCACGCCACCATCAGCACCCCATGAATATTCTTTCATTAGAAGTACATCTATCATAGAGTTAAATCCTGCACCACATTTAATAGGGAATTGGATTGGAGTAATTTTGTTACCAAAAACTTCACGCATTTGAGCTATTACATTATCATAATCAGCTTTTTCTCCATCAAGTTGATTTAGAGCAAAGATTATAGGCTTATTAAGTTGTTCAGCAGTGCGAAAAATGTTTTGCGTGCCTACTTCAACACCATATTGGCCATCAATAACAATCACGCCAGTGTCGGTAACATTTAGAGCTGTAATAGCACTACCCACAAAGTCGTCGCTACCAGGACAATCGATTACATTGAGCTTTTTGTTAAGAAATTCAGCATAAAACACAGTTGAAAATACGGAATAGCCATATTCTTTTTCAACTGGGAAATAGTCACTGACAGTGTTTAGTGCATCGATAGAACCTCTACGTTTTATAATTCCACACTCGTAAAGCATAGCTTCAGCAAGTGTGGTTTTACCAGAGCCTTTGCTTCCAAGCAAGGCGATGTTTTTAATTTCTTTAGTCTCGTAAACCCTCATGTTATTAGTATTAATAAATTTATTTGATTTAAAGATCCTTTAATGGACGCAAATTATAAATTATTTCGTAGAAAAGATATTTTATTTATATGTTAGATAACACTTTTCTATGAATTTTTTTAATGTTACTTTTGCGTTATGGCTGGAATATATATTCATATACCTTTTTGTAAGCAAAAGTGCATTTACTGCGACTTTTATTCGGTAGGAGCAATACATAAAATAGATGATTATATTATTGCGCTTACGCAAGAACTTGCTTTGCGCAAGAAGGAGTTGAACGATGAAATTATACGCACGCTATATATAGGTGGAGGAACGCCATCTGTCCTTTCGATAACTCAATTGGATAATTTAATTAATAGAATAAAGAGAGAGATATGTTTCTCTTATATTGATGAATTTACTATTGAAGTGAACCCCGACGACATAACGATTGAATATGCAAAAGGATTAAAGTCACTTGGTATAAACAGAGTGAGTATGGGTATTCAGAGTTTTAACGATAAAGAATTGGGCATTTTAAAACGTCGCCACACTGCTAAACAAGCAATAGAAGCAATAAAAGTGCTTAAAGATGCTGAGCTTTCAAATATTAGTATTGATTTAATATATGGACTGCCAGGTCAATCAATAATAACATGGGAAGATAATGTTAATCAAGCAATAAAGCTCGACGTAAGCCATATCTCTGCTTATGGCTTATCATATGAAGAAGGTACTCAATTATATCGTATGCGTGCTAATGGGGAAATAAATGAATGTAGTGAAGATGATTATATTGAGATGTATAATATTCTTGTGAGAAATCTTAAAGCATTTGAATATGAGCATTATGAGATTTCAAATTTTGCAAAAAGAGGAAAATACTCAATGCATAATAGTTCTTATTGGAATAATACTCATTATATAGGTTTAGGAACTGCTGCTCACAGTTATGATGGAATAGCACGACGTTATAATCCAAATAATATTAATAAATACATTGAGACGCTTGATAAAGGAATGGTATATTATGAGCAAGTTGATGAAAATCTCTATGAGCGATATAATGATTGTATAATGACCCGTTTACGTACAATGTGGGGGCTGAATATTGATGTCATAAAGCAGGAATTTGGTAATGACTTATATCAATATTGTGTTGAAGCTATGAAAAAATATATTAAGAACGGAGAGATTATTAAAGATGGTTCTATTGTTCATCTGTCAGATAAGGGAGTAATGACATCTGACAATATATTTAGGGAATTATTTTATGTCCCTTGATTCTCATTCATGATGGTATGGTTCATTATTTAAAATTGTCATTGCTCTATATAATTGTTCTGTAAAAATAAGGCGTATCATTTCGTGCGAAAATGTCATTTTGGATATCGATATTTTTTCATTTGCAATGGCTTTCACTTCTTGAGAAAATCCATAAGGGCCACCAATAACAAAAATAAGCCTTTTTGAAACGGAATGCATTTTCTTTTCTATATATTTTGAAAAATCGATTGATGTAAATTCTTTTCCATGTTCATCAAGTAGTACAACATAGTCACTCGGATCAAAAAATTTCAATAATACTTGTCCCTCAAATTGTTTCTGTTGTATTTCTGATAGATTCTTAGTGCTTTTTAAATCAGCCAAATACTGTATTTCGAAAGGAATATAAAAAGATAAACGTTTTACATAGTTATTTATACCTTCAGAGAGATAAGAATCACCTGTTTTCCCAATTACAACAAGAGTAATCTTCATTATATAGAATTTCTTAAAATTATTATTAATTTTGTAACAGCGAACAAAGATATAAAATAATATAGATTATGAAATCAAGAGAAGAATTAATAGATGAACTTTTAGAGTTGTCATTTGCTGAAGATATTGGTGATGGTGACCACACTACACTATGTTGCATTCCAGCTGATGAAATAGGTAAGTCTCGACTTATAGTAAAAGAAAAAGGCATTTTAGCTGGAGTTGATGTGGCATTGAAGGTGTTTAAAAAATTTGATTCATCACTAAAAATAAAAATATTTATAAATGATGGTACTGAGGTGAATCCTGGAGATGTAGCATTTGAGGTTGAAGGAAAGGTGCAATCACTTTTACAGACCGAACGCTTAATGCTCAACATCATGCAACGTATGAGTGGTATAGCTACGGTTACGCATTGCTATATGGAAGAACTAAAAGGCCTAAAAACTAAAGTACTTGATACAAGAAAAACTACGCCAGGAATGCGCTTTCTTGAAAAGGAAGCTGTAAAGATAGGAGGAGGAACAAATCATAGAATAGGCCTATTTGATATGATATTATTGAAGGATAATCATGTGGATTTTGCTGGAGGCATAGATAAAGCAATAACAAAAGCAAAAGAATATATTAAGGCCAATGGTAAGGATTTAAAAATAGAGATTGAAGTACGCAATCTTGATGAATTACAACAAGTTCTTAAAATAGGTGGTGTTGATCGTATAATGTTAGATAATTTCTCAACAGAGCTTACAAAAGAAGCTGTGAAGATAATAAATGGTAGATTTGAGACGGAATCATCGGGTGGCATTACATTTGCGACATTACGAAAATATGGTGAATGTGGTGTTGATTTTATATCAGTAGGGGCATTAACTCATTCAGTTAAAGGATTGGATATGAGCTTTAAAGCATGCTGATATTCACTAAAAAATAGTTAGCATATTATCAACAGAAAAGTCAGTAAAGTTATTTATAATTTTATTGACTTTCGTATTAATATCACCTTCTATTAATGTTGTCGTAAGAGCTATAACTTTCGCTCCCGATGCAATTCCAGCTTGTATTCCCGATGGCGAGTCTTCAAAGATATAGCAATCATGAATGTTACGATTTATTGCGTTCGCACCAAGTATAAAACATTCTGGATTAGGTTTAGAGTGCTTCACCATGTCACCAGTAATGATTGCATCAAAATAGTTGTGAAAATTATTATGCTGTTTGTGAAATTGTGCCATTTTATTTTTATCACTACTTGTAACAATTGCACATGGAATTTTTTTTGCATTAAGATTTTCGAGAAACTCAATTACTCCAGGAAATATTTCATATTTCATTTCTCGTTCAAAATCATCAATCATTCTTATTAGCTTTTGTTGAAGTTCTTTATCTGGAAAATAAGTATTTAAAATTTTAGCTAAGTTGTTACCTTTGATGACATAAGCGAAATTAGAAATTCCTGTAGGATATATCTTTTCAGTCTCTTCCCAAAATTGTGTATATAAAGTTTCACTATCAATTAATACGCCGTCAAGATCAAATAGTACACCAGTATCATTCATCATATAATTTTTTTACAAATTTAGCCCAATTTTCGTTGTGACACTACATTTAATTTCGTTATTTTGTATTCTAAACTCATAATAT
>JAVWYO010000002.1:0-59198 GCA_036661515.1 Muribaculaceae bacterium
AATAAATTAAATAAATCTTAAACGCTCATTACATTCGCTATTTTTCTGCAACTGTACGCAAAGAGAAATCGAAGTACACGCTGTCGTCGTTCACGTGCCTGTAGCCATCATTGTTGCCGAACCACAAGTCGTAGGCGTGGCCATCATTGACTGGGTTAGGAGTACTCGACCAACAGTAGCCAGCGTCGCCACCGCCTTGAGTGCTGAGAACAGAGACGGAGTGGCAATCCGTACACGGCATAAAAGTTGTAATTTATCCAATGTGCTTTTATCATGTCTTATTATTGCTGTCCGCTAAAAAATGACTGTATCTTCTTAATAAATCAGCATATACAGTAGCAAAAAAATCTTGTGAACGACGGATATTGGCTTCTGCAACAATACTTCGTTTGGCTACATATTCAATGCCAAGATGATGAAGCTTATTCACCTCTACCTTCATGCTTATCTCCAATTCTCGCAGAGAATCAAAATGTTTAAACACCCCGAAAAGCATCACTATTAAATGTATATGTCAAACTCTCGATTTTTCAAAACACTTTTAAAACCTTTTATTGCTCTTATTTATAATTTTAGTGTAAATTTGCCCTAATGATAATAAGTTTTTATGCAAGAAACAGCTATTGAACCAAAGAAATATAAATTAGGTCTCGCACTTAGTGGTGGTGGTGCGCGTGGATTTGCCCATGTTGGAGTACTTAAAGCGCTTGAAGAGCGTGGTATTAAGCCCGATATTATTGCTGGCGTTAGTGCTGGTTCTATTATTGGCGTTTTGTATTCTGCTGGCTTTACTCCAGAAGAAATCCTTAAATTATTTGTCGACATAAAGTTTTCGGATTTTGCCGAACTAAGTGTACCAAAAGACGGATTCTTCAAAATGGACAAGTTTAAGCGTTTCCTTAAAAAGACATTACCTGTTGAGAATCTTGAAGAATTAAAAATTCCGACATTAGTGTGTGCTACTGATATTGAACATTGTCGTTCAGTGATTTTTAATCAAGGTGGCATCGTAGATCGTGTTGCGGCATCTTGTAGCATTCCTATCATATTTAAGCCTATTAAGATTGATGGTACAAACTATGTTGATGGTGGTGTGCTTAGAAACTTGCCTGCATGGGCTATTAGGCAACAATGTGATACTTTGATAGGTGTAAATTGTAGTCCTTTCCTTGATGACTATAAATATAAATCTTCAATTATTGATATTGCAAATCGGACATATAACTTAATGTCGAAAGTCAATGCTATCCATGATATGAAAATGTGTGATGTAGTTATTCAAACTCGTGGGATTGCTAATCAACGTATCTTTAAAATAAGCGCAATGCTTAATATCGCAGATAGTGGCTATAACTATGCTACACGAGTCCTTGACGAATATAACATCAAAAACAAACTTGAACACACTTCCACAAATGAATAAACCAATTATCTATCAGCTCTTGCCAAGGCTTTTTGGGAACAAATGCAACAGCTGTATTCCAAACGGCACAATTGAGGAAAATGGCGTTGGTAAAATGAATGACATCAACGATAAAGTCCTCGCTTCTATAAAAGATTTAGGTGCTACACATGTGTGGTATACAGGAATTATTGAGCACGCTACTAAAACCGACTATTCTAAGTATGGAATAGCACGCGATAATCCTCATATAGTAAAAGGCAATGCTGGATCACCATATGCAATAAAAGATTACTATGACATCGATCCTGATATTGCTGAAGATGTTCCAAAGCGCATGGCAGAATTTCATGCTCTTATTAAGAGAACTCACCATGCAGGACTAAAAATGATTATGGACTTCGTTCCTAATCATGTAGCACGCCAATACCATTCCGACGTAGCATCACAAGGCATTGAAGATCTTGGATATAAAGACAATACATCACGGCATTTCGATCAAAATAATAATTTTTACTATATTCCTCGCCAATTATTCTCTCCTTATATAGATCTTGGCTTTGACAGCAATGCTTATTATGAATTTCCAGCCAAAGCTACGGGAAATGATTGTTTTTCGGCATTTCCTAATCAAAATGATTGGTATGAAACAATCAAACTAAATTATGGTATTGATTACGGGAATAATACTTTTCATTTTACGCCTACCCCAAGCACATGGTTTAAGATGCTAAATATCCTTCGATTTTGGGCATCTAAAGGGATTGACGGATTTCGTTGTGATATGGCACACATGGTGCCAATCGCATTTTGGAAATGGGCAATTCCACTCGTTAAAGAGAAATATCCCGAAGTGATTTTTATTGCCGAAATATATGATGTAGCATTATACCGCGACTACATCTACAATGGCCATTTTGATTATCTTTATGACAAAGTAAATCTTTATGATACTCTTCGCGCGATACAATGCAACAGCACTTCGGCCGCTTGCATCACCAATTGCTGGCAAACTGTTGATGGTATTAGTAGCCACATGCTCAACTTTCTTGAGAATCATGATGAGCAAAGATATGCTTCAAGGCACTATGCAGGCAATGCAGCACACGTCATTCCAGCATTAGTAGTGAGTGCAACAATTTCGACAGGTCCATTAATGATATATGCAGGTCAAGAGCTTGGAGAACAAGCTGTAGATGCTGAAGGGTTTAGCGGAAGAGATGGAAGGACAACTATATTCGATTATTGGAGTATACCCACACTTCGACGCTGGCTAAATAATGGAGAATGCAATGATGAACATCTCACGCTACATGAAATATGGCTACGAGATAAATACCGCACAATTCTTAATCTTTGCAATCAAGAAAAAGCAATATCTGAAGGTACTTTCTTTGATTTGATGTATGTCAATTATGAAAATCCGACATTAAGTCCTCATCACCAATATACATATTTACGCAAGCATGATAATGAAATAATTATAGTCGCGGTAAACTTCGATAATAAAGAATGTGCATTAAAAATTAATATTCCTCGTCATGCTTTTGATGTTTTAAATATCAAACAAGGCGAATATAATGTCATAGAATTACTTTCGGGCACTAAATCATCATCTTTTATCAAAGTTGGTAATACATTTGATGTTGAAATCGAACCTCATAATGCGGTGATTTGCAAACTAAAGCCTAAGAAAGAGAAAGTTTCATCAAAAAAAATAGAAAAGTGTTCTAATAAGACAATTAAAAAGTCGTAAATTTGTGGAAAATTTTTCAGCCCCTACATTATGAGCAAATCATTAGCCCCTTTTAAGATTTTTTCTGGTACAAAATCACATTATCTTGCCGAACAAATTTGTAAAGATCTTGGTGTGGAATTAGGTAAAATGAACATTCAGCATTTTGCTGACGGCGAATTTGAAGTTTCTTTTGAAGAATCAATTCGCGGTTGTGAAGTCTATCTTGTTCAATCTACATTTCCAAATACCGACAATTTGATGGAATTACTCCTCATGATTGATGCAGCAAAACGCGCTTCAGCTAAATCAGTCATTGCAGTTATCCCTTATTTCGGTTGGGCCCGTCAAGACCGCAAAGATAAGCCACGTGTATCAATCGCAGCCAAGTTAGTAGCCGACCTGCTAAGCACTGCTGGTATTAACCGCCTTATTACAATGGATTTGCATGCCGATCAGATACAAGGCTTTTTCAACGTTCCTGTTGATCACTTGTATGCTTCAGCTTGCTTTATTCCATATATCCAATCGCTAAAGCTAAAGGATATGGTAATCGCAACACCCGACGTTGGTGGCGCAAAAAGAGCCAATTCCTATGCCAAGTATCTTAATGCACCACTTGTACTTTGCCACAAGCAACGCGCTAAAGCCAATGTTGTAGAGAACATGACAATTATTGGCGATGTATTAGATAAAGATGTCATTCTTATCGATGACATGGTAGATACAGCTGGCACTATCACAAAAGCTGCTAATCTCATGGTTGAAAACGGAGCTCGTTCAGTACGCGCCCTTGCATCACATGCAATAATGAGCGATCCAGCTTCAGAACGTGTGGAAAACAGTGCATTAACAGAAATGATATTCTCTGATAGCATACCATTTACAAAAAATTGCAAAAAGGCAACAATATTGACAATATCATCACTATTTGCCGACACTATTCGCCGAGTACATGATAATGAATCAATAAGCTCCCAATATCTTATAAAATAGCTTATTTCCCCAATAATAACGAAGCTGTCTAATAAATTTTAGGCAGCTTTTTTATGTTTTACATTATCAGTCGTCCTATCTGATATACAATGAACGAAACGCTCCAAGCGACTGCGGTGTTATATATGACTGAAAATGCTCCATATTTCCAGCTACCTGATTCCTTAACGATTGCTGTAACCGCAGCAATACACGGGAAATAGAGTAGTACAAATACCATAAAGCTCAAGGCTTGCAATGAGCTGAAATCTGACTTTCCTGTTTGCTCATTAATGCTACTTAGCCGTTCACCCAACGATTGATTTGATGAGAGTTGTTCGCTTGGATATAGCACGCCAAGCGTTGAAACGACAATCTCCTTTGCTGTGGTACCCGAAATTAGGGCTATCGACATTTTCCAGTTAAGTCCAAGTGGTTCTACGACTGGTGCAACAAATTTACCTATTGATGCAAGATATGAATTTTGTTGTTGTTCGGAAATTTCTTGCGTAGTCATTGTTTCTTCTGACTCGTTTATATTTCGGGGGAAATAGCTAAGTGCCCATATTATTATGCTACCTACCAATATTATACCGCCCATTTTACGCAAATACTGCTCACCTTTACTCCACATGTGACGAATCGAGGCATTCAGAGTAGGTATACGATAAGGAGGTAATTCCATTACAAATGGGGTTTCATCGTTTTTGAAATAAAACCGTCGCAATAGTCGCGCAGTAATTATCGCAATGACAATACCAAGCAGATATAATGCCAAAAACACGATTGCCGAATGTTGTGGAAAGAAAGTACCAACTAACAGTATATAGATTGGCAATCTTGCACTACACGACATAAAAGGATTAATAAGCATCGTTATTATTCGACTACTTTTACTCTCTATTGTGCGTGTAGCCATAATTGCTGGCACATTACACCCAAATCCCATAATTAGTGGAATGAAAGATTTACCATGAAGCCCAATCTTATGCATTATCCTGTCCATTATAAATGCAGCACGAGCCATATAGCCAGAATCTTCCATGAATGAAATAAAAAAATACAAAATAAGTATATTCGGCAGAAACACAATAACTCCACCTACTCCTCCTATTATACCATCGACAAGCATATCCTTAATAGGGCCAGCAGCCATATATTGATGAAGTATTGAGGACAACCAATTTACCCCATCACCTATCCATTCCATAGGATAAGAGCCAATTTCAAATGTTGTCCAAAACATCAACCACATTAAAAGCAAGAAAATAGGAAACCCAAATAATTTATTTGTTACGAAAGCATCAATTATTCGGGTTGTATCGGTATTATTTTTATCTCCATCTATTAGGGTTTCTTTCAAAGCGCCGGCAATAAATCCATATTTCTCACTTGCTACTGCCGATGTTATATCTTCGGTTCTAATCTCCTCAATTCGTTTTACTTCTTTATCTCGCATTTTTATCCAATGCTCATATTCGGGAAGAGGCTTTAGTAACTCTTCAACTTCTTTATCTCTTTCGAGAAGTTTTATTGCAAGATAACGTGGCGAAAATTGTTGAATAGGAATTGCACAAATTTTTAATTCATTTTTAATCAATGTTATTGAATCTTCAATATCAGAGCCAAGATTTACATGTACATGTCGCACCATGTCATGCTTATCCTCATACACATCAATGATACTATCAAAAAGGTCATTTATACCCTCGCCTGTCTTTGAAATTGTTGGAACAATAGGCACTCCAATCATTTTACCAAGACTTTTGCAATCAAGAGTTGCTCCACTTTTTTCAAGCTCATCATACATGTTTAGCGCTATAACAATGCTTCTATCCATGTCAATCAATTCTGTAGTAAGATATAGATTGCGTTCAAGGTTAGACGCGACAAGAACATTAACTATGACATCGGGTATCTCATCTTTTAAATATCGGCGCACATAAAGCTCTTCGGGAGAATAGGCGGATAAAGAATAGGTGCCAGGTAGATCTACAATATTAAATCGGAATCCTTTATAATCGACATATCCACGAGTTGCACCAACCGTCACGCCACTATAATTCCCGACATGTTCATGTCCACCAGAAGCAAAATTAAAAAGCGATGTCTTGCCACAATTTGGGTTCCCTATAAGTGCTACATTTATTGTACGTTTTTCTCTATCATAATTTTTTATAAAATCATCGGCATCAATAGTATTTACATGCCCAAAATCTTCTCCATCTTCTCCATCTTCAAGTTTCACAACCTCTATTAATGCAGCCTCGCTACGACGTAGCGTTATTTCATAATCTAATATTTTATATTTTATGGGGTCATGAAGTGGAGCATTCAACTCTACTTTAATATTTTTCCCTCTCACAAATCCCATTTCTATTACTCGCTTACGGAATGCACCATGACCGAGTATTTTGATTATTGCACCTGATTCTCCTGTCCTTAATTCGGATAATCGCATCTTTTTTTAATTATATTACTTAGGAATGCAAAGGTGGTGATTATCATTCAAAAAATGAAATTATTTCGCACTTATTATTTATAATGAATATAAATAATAACATTTATAAACAAATATCACGGCCTAAAATTATCATAATATTTTACGAATTATCTTTCCAGAATCAGTTTCTTTGAAATGGGATAATGCAATATAACTGCGTGGTATAGCGTAAGCAGGTAGCCTCTCCTTCAACTTTTCTATAAAATTAGTACGTATTTCTCCCCTCTTTATTATCCCTTCAGGCAAGTTTTTGTACTCAATGGCAAGTATTATCTCTTCGCCCCATTTTTCTGATGGTTGTGAGGTAATAAAAAATCGAGTATTAGTAAACAGATGCTCTATTTTCCGTTCTATATCTTCGGGGAATACTTTTATTCCACCAGTATTTATAACGTTATCATAGCGGCCACACCATCTAAACTGAGTTGCTGACAATAGTTCTACGACATCATTTGTGACAATTCTTTTACATGAAAATTGTGGAGTATCGATTATGAGGCATCCACGTTCATCGGTTGTAAAAGTAACATCACCAAGTGCAGTAAAAGGCTCTTTGCTATTAGTAATAGGTGATAAAGCTATATGAGAGCATGTTTCAGTCATTCCATAACTTGCAAAAGCATTTATTCCTATATCAGAAACGTATTTTTCAAGTCTTTCTGACATTTTTCCACCACCCACTATCATAGCTCTTACAAGTGCCAATTTATCGGGGTTATTTATAAGATAGCCTATTTGAGATGGCACAAACGCTGCCAAATCTATCTGACGACCATAGTAATTTGCAAGTGGTTGATTAGACGGTTCTTCTTCAATAATAGATGCTCCAAGTTCAAGTGTTCGCACTATCATCATTTTCCCAGCAATATAATCTGGCGATAAGTTCAAATAAAATAAAGATTCACTGTTTAGATTAAAAAAATCATTTGTAAGTCTTGCAGATTGACGCATATCTTCTTTCAACAGATGGATTGTCTTTGGTCTTCCTGTTGAGCCTGAGGTATTTGCTATGACATAAGTTTTCTCATCGCAAAATTCTTTTATAAACTCAAACATTTTCGTTGACGAGCATCTTTGCACATCGTCCAACGATTTACAAACAATATTATTAATAGTTATATTCATTTCCAATCAAAATCTGGAATAACCCATTTTTTACATGGATTGTAACATAAGTAATCTTCTTTCTGTTCAAGTGGTGAAATTATATTATTATCATATAGATTTCCTGTACCAAGTCCTTGAGGTATTTTTACTTCAAGTGTTGACACCCATTGAGCTATTGTATTTAATCCTATATTTGATTCAAGTGCCGATGTTACCCATCCGCCAATATCATATTGAGCGGCGAGCTTTATCCAATCTTCTGCGCCCGAAATTCCACCTATAAGCGAGGGCTTTAGTATAATATATTTAGGTGATATTGTGCGCAGTAATTCATTCATTTCCAGCGTATCAGTTATCCCTATCAGTTCCTCATCAAGAGCTATTGCAATTTGCGAATTGGCACAAAGATAAGCCATTTCATTCCACTGTCCAGCTTTTATAGGTTGCTCAATAGAATGTATATCAAAATGAGATAATTTTTCAAGACGTTGAATTGCATTATCTGGGGTAAAACCGCCATTAGCATCAAGCCTTATTTCGAGTTTCTCAGGAGAATAATTACATCTAATGTGGTCAATCATCGCAAGTTCTGAATTAAAATCGATAGCCCCTATTTTTAGCTTTAGCGTATGAAAACCTGCTGCTATTTTTGCATCTATTCGTCCAAGCATTTCATCTTTAGTACCCATCCACACAAGTCCATTTATAGGTATTCTTTGTTCTCCATCTGTGAACTTTGATGGGAAATTTAGCCTATTACAACCGTTAGTGAAATCAAGGATTGCACCTTCAAGACCAAATTTTATAGAAGAATGTTCAGCAAGATCAGTAGCTTCATTATTTTCTATATTCCTGCATAATTCCTGCAATTTCTCTTCATAATGAGGATTATCTTCTTTAGAAAGTCCACGAAATATGGCACACTCACCTATTCCATAATCCAATGGATTGCTTTCGTCCCAAATTTTCAGAAAATATGTTTGCTTCTCCGTTAGAACACCACGTGAAGTTCCTCCAGGATTTATAAAATGAAGAGAATATGGTGCATAAGTTGCTTTCATAATTATCCTGGAAATTTAGGAAATTGTTCAAAATTTGGATCTCTTTTCTCAAGAAACGCATTTTTACCTTCCTGTGCTTCCTCCATAAGATAATACATTAGCGTTGCATCACCCGCAAATTCCATCATTCCTCGTTGTCCATCTAATTCAGCGTTTAAGGCTCGCTTTATCATGCGTATTGCCATAGGGCTACGAGAGAGAATTGTTTCGCACCATTCTACGGTTTCATCTTCAAGCCTTTCAAAAGGGACAACTTTATTTACCATTCCCATTTCTTCAGCTTCCTTTGCGGTGTATTGCCTACATAGGAACCATATTTCACGGGCTTTTTTTTGCCCTACACATCGTGCAAGATATGAAGAACCAAAACCAGCATCAAAGCTACCAACTTTAGGGCCCGTCTGCCCAAAACGTGCATTTTCTGAGGCAATTGACAAGTCACACACCACATGAAGTACGTGTCCGCCACCTATTGCGTATCCATTTACCATAGCTATAACAGGTTTTGGTATTGAACGAATAGCTTTATGAAGATCAAGGACATTAAGACGTGGCACACCATTTTCATCAATATACCCTCCTACTCCTTTCACCTTTTGGTCGCCACCTGAACAAAATGCTTTATCTCCAATTCCAGTAAACACTATTACACCAATATCAGGACGTTCTCTGCATATATCCATAGCATCAAGCATCTCTTTATTTGTTTGTGGACGAAAGGCATTATACACCTCAGGACGATTTATTGTAATTTTGGCAATACCCTTATATTGTTCAAAGAGTATATCTGTATATTCCTTGATTGTTGTCCATTTTCTATTACTCATAATTATAGCTATTTATTATTTATTTCTATGAAAATATCCTCTTAATATTTCTGCATTTATTGCTGCTGGTGTAAACACCGCAAGAATACTTGCTCTATTTCTATTACTCAAAAACGATTTTAATTCAGCATTTAATGTCGTTTCATCGTTAGCTTCATAATAATCAAAACCAAAAGCATCAGCATATTTCTTTACAGGAATATCTCTACTCACTTCAAAATAATCCTCAAGTTCGGGAAGTGTTGATGGTCCTTTTAAAAACCTAAATATTCCACCTCCGCCATTACATATTACAATTAGCTTAAAGCGTGGATTATTATATTGCGACGCAAGTCCTGATAAATCATAGCTCATGCTCATATCTCCTGTGATGAGCAATGTCACACCATCAAATGCCAAAGATGCTCCGAGTGCAGTAGATGTAGCACCATCAATTCCTGCAACACCACGATTACAATTACTTTGTCGAATGTTATCACTCTTAAACAATTGAGCATAACGTATCGTAGTCCCATTACTCAATTGAAGATTATAGTCATTTGGTATATGTGGCAAAATAATTGAAAAAGCCTTCAAGTCGCACCATTCAGCTACTTCAACATATTTATCATGAGTTATTGTCGCCTCTTCATCAATTTTATGCCAAATAGATGAATAATTGCTTGTTATTACTTCATTAATGGCAATCTTTTCCGCTATTTGCTGAAAGAAATCATGGGGTTTAATATCTATTCTTGTAGTTAATGATTGTAGAGTATCAATTGTATTTTCCGACACACCTACATGCCATTGTCGTTTTGCTGAATTTGTACGTAAAAATTGTTTTAGCATTCGTGTAACAAGCGCACCACCAAAAGTAATGAGCAAGTCGGGCGTATAATTACTCCTATCGTTTTTGGATATAGCCATCAAGGTCCTATCAATGGTAGTAATTAATTTCGAACCATGTAGGTTTGATATACTTTCAGTCAATACCACGACATTAGGTAACGTAGAAAGATAATTTATTGCATTATTAAGTCGTTCATTTTTATCACACATTCCTGCGACAATGAGTACTTTCTTTGCCTTTAGTATCTCACATTTTAAAGCATCTAAACAATCGATTGTAAGTTGATTGTTTCCATTTACATAATCAATTATTCGCTGTGGTAAAGCCTCATTCTTATTCATTTCACCACAAAGTGGCTCAATGAGTTGCACATTTATATGTACAGGCGATTTTCGGCCATTAAGGGCTGTTATCATCGCATCATTTATTGTCCTATTTATATACCAACGTAAAGTATCATCACAATATCTTGCAGGAATATCATAGCTACGTTTCACAAAGTTACTAAGAGCATTATATTGGCGAAGTGTCTGACTGTCGGCTTGGTCAATCCATTCTATCGGACGATCGGCAGAAATTACAATAAGTGGTATTTGCTGATAATAAGCCTCAGCAACAGCTGGTGCATAGTTTAAAAGAGCGGTTCCAGATGTGCAAACTATAGCCACAGGCTCATGTAATTGCTGAGCAAGTCCGAGAGCAATGAAAGCGGCACTACGTTCATCTACAACCACATATTTCTTAATAGATTCACACCGTGCAAATGCAACTATCAATGGTGCATTACGTGAGCCTGGAGATATTACAGCATTCCTAACGCCCTTTGCAAAGAGCACTTCTACAAGTGCATTACACGCTTCATGGTCAGTAGTTGTATCTATTATTTTTGATCTCATTATTTATCTTTAATTGTTAGAACAAAGATAAGCTACATTCTGCAAATGAGAGCAATGTGAAAATGAATTTTTATTTTGCTAATTCAATTATTCGTTGATTAGAACTGCCTCTAAAAGGAAGGTCAGTATCTCGCAGAGATAACATAAACGGGCTATCAACCAATACATCAACATATTGCATCAGCTTCATATACTTTATATTCTCTTGTATTTCTGCCCAAGTGTAACCCGTATAGCACCAAATAGTTTTACCTAATCGTGATTTTATCATCTTTGCAAGTTGCGTCACACCATCGATTTGCATCAAAGGATCGCCACCACTAAATGTTACATTAAAATCATTTTCCTCTATTTCTAATAAAATATCCTCAATTGTCATTAATTTACCATTGTTTATATCCCATGATTCTGGATTATGGCATCCTTCGCAATGATGACTACACCCTGCAAAATATATCGACGATCTCAACCCCACACCATCAACGCTCGTTCCATGCACAATTTTCAAGACACTTAGCTCATTTCTCATAATTATTATTTATGTATAACTCGGTCATGAAGTTCTGCAAGTTTCGCACTATTCCAGCGATCTGTTGTCCCTACCAAGTATCCAGTTATTCGTTGCAACTGATCAATAGCGTGACTTCCACATTTAGGGCAAGTGTCAAGCTCGTCGGTAGCATTTTCATATCCACAGTCCAGGCAACGATTACGATTATGATTTACCGAACAATATCCTATATTATGTTTATCCATTAGGTCAACTATATTTGAAATTGCTTCAGGATTATGTGTTGCATCTCCATCTATTTCCACATAAAAGATATGCCCACCTCGTGTCATTTCATGATATGGAGCTTCTATTATAGCTTTATGACGTGGTGAACAGTGATAGTATACAGGTACATGATTAGAATTTGTATAATAATCTCTATCTGTTATCCCAGTTATTACTCCAAAACTTTTTCTATCTTTTTGTGTAAATTTTCCTGATAGCCCTTCGGCAGGAGTTGCAAGGACACTAAAATTATGACCATATCGCTCCGAAAATTCATTTGCATAGTGTCGCATGTGTGACACTATGCGCAATCCAAGTGTCTGACTCTCATCACTCTCACCATGATGCTTTCCAGTAAGAGCCACAAGGCATTCTGCGAGCCCTATAAATCCTATTCCCAGCGTGCCTTGATTTATAATATCTCCAACTGTATCATTAGGCTTTAAATTCTCTGACCCACACCACAATCTACTCATAAGCAATGGGAATTGCTTTGCGAGGGCTGTACATTGAAATTTATAACGATCGCAAAGCTGTGTTGCCGTTAGTTCAAGAATCTCTGTGAGCTTCTTAAAAAAACATTCTATACGCTCATCTTTATCTTTAATATTCATCACATCGATAGCCATACGCACAATATTTATCGTAGTGAATGATAAATTACCTCGCCCTATTGATGTTTTCTCACCAAATCGATTTTCAAATACACGTGTCCTGCAACCCATCGTTGCCACCTCATAGCGATAACGCTTAGGATCATTAATATCCCATTTTTCGTGTTGATTAAATGTTGCATCGAGATTTACAAAATTAGGAAAGAATCTTCGTGCAGTCACTTTACAAGCAAGCTGATATAAATCGTAATTTCTATCTTCGGGAAGATAGCTCACGCCCCTCTTCTTTTTCCATATTTGAATTGGGAATATTGCAGTAGCACCATTTCCTACGCCTTCATAGGTAGAATTAAGTAGTTCTCTTATTATACAACGTCCCTCTGCCGAAATATCTGTTCCATAATTTATCGAACTAAATACGACTTGATTTCCTCCTCTACTATGAATGGTATTCATATTATGAATAAATGCTTCCATTGCCTGATGCACTCGGCTAACAGTCCTATTTATCGCATGTTGCTTTGCTCTTGTTTCTCCAGAAAGTCCGTCAAGAGGCATTTTTATAAAATCTGCGATATCTATTTTATATAAATTCTCATAATTTTCTCCCGCCAATGCTTCTACATTTTTCACCTCTTCTATATAAGAACTTCTCACAAAGGGCGCAAGATAAAAATCAAATGCAGGGATTGCCTGCCCACCGTGCATCTCATTTTGAGCTGTCTCAAGTGAGATGCAACTTATTATACTTGCCGTTTCTATTCGCTTTGCAGGTCGTGACTCACCATGACCTGCCATAAAGCCACGTTCGAGAATTGTATCAAGTGGATGTTGCACACATGTCAGGCTCTTTGTTGGATAATAATCTTTATCATGTACATGAATATACCCACCTCGCACAGCATCGCGCACATCTGGTGAAAGTAAATAATCATCAACAAATGGCTTTGTGGTTTCACTCGCAAATTTCATCATCATTCCAGCTGGAGAATCAGCATTCATGTTTGCATTTTCACGAGTTATTTCATTATTTTTTGCTTCAATAATACTTAGAAAAATATCACGCGTATGCGCTTGTCGCGCAATACTGCGTTGATCTCGATAAGCAATATATCGCTTTGCAACCTCCTTGCGTGGAGATGCCATAAGCTCAAGTTCCACACGATCTTGAATCTCCTCAACCGTCATGCGCTCTTTACCTTTAGCACCGATGCGGTCGGTGATTTTTTGAATCAAAGATTCATCTTCTCCTAATTCGGTTTGAAGCATCGCTTTACGAATTGCTGCCTTTACCTTTTCTTCGTTGTATCCAACAATACGCCCATCGCGCTTAACTATTGTATGTATCATTTTATTAATTGCTATTCTATATGTTATTAAAGCATGATTATATATCAAATAATTGATATTAAGAAGCTATTTTAATGTGTTGCAAAGCTATTAATCTTTTTCGCTTCACACAATAGAGATGGCAATATAGTTATTAACAATTTTTATTTTGGAAAACATTTTATGATTTTTAGAAACTTAGGATACTGTTATTTAGTTTATTATGAAATATTTTGGAAAACTTATTTTAAATAAATATATATAATGATTATTCAAAATAAGTAATACGCCGAATAGAACATAAAAAGATTAGTTACTTTTTCCATTGTTACATTCTATTAAAACTATACAGCTAAAATATAAATGATTTTATAATATGAACCATATATTTACTGTACAAATTAAATAGCAGTGCATCTTACGCACAATAAACATTTCAAAAATGATTAAAAAATTGTATTTTTTATTTGATTTTTAAAAGTAATAGTTACCTTTGTGACAACAAAAACTTTCGAATGAAGAATTTCTACGCATATTACTTTTTCTTTTACTTTTATTTTACAGAGAATAAAGGTGGGGTTATATGCATATAATTAATTTGAGAGAATGATTAACAATTATATAAAATCCCGCCAGATAATGACGGGATTTTTTTATTAGACAAAAAAATATGGTCAATCAGATGAAGAGAATAACAGTGCAGGGTGTCGCAGGGTGCTATCATGATGCAGCTGCACGAGAATATTTCAAAGGTGAAGATATTGAAACAGTATCGTGTGATACATTTATTGATATGTTTGACAAGCTCAATCATGACGCATCGCTTATAGGGACTCTTGCAATTGAAAATACTATTGCTGGAAGTCTTCTACAAAATCATGAGTTACTACGCCAAAGTAATCTGACTATTATAGGTGAATGTAAAATGCACATATCACATGTACTTGCTGCTATACCAGGGCAAAGCATTGAAGGATTAACCGAAGTAAATTCCCATCCTATGGCGCTTATGCAGTGTGAACAATTCTTATTACGCCATTCAAATTTGAAAATGGTAGAGAAGAATGATACTGCCGGAAGTGCAAAAGAGATTGCGGAAAAATCGCTAATGGGGCATGCCGCTATTTGTGGGAAATATGCAGCATCGCTCTATGGACTAAATATTATTGAGGAAGATATCCAAACTATAAAGAGAAATTTTACACGTTTCCTTATTCTTGCCGATCCTATTTATGCTCAAGAATTGAAACAAAAAGATGAGGTGAATAAGGCATCGCTTGTATTCACACTACCCCACACTCAAGGAAGCTTGTCAAAAGTACTTGCTATATTTTCATTCTATGATATCAATTTATCAAAAATTCAATCACTTCCTATTCTTGGGCGTGAGTGGGAATATAGGTTTTATATAAATCTTACTTTTAGTAATTATACACGCTATCGACAATCGATAGATGCCGTTCGTCCTCTTATTAATGATTTTAAAATTCTTGGTGAATATGCAGAATGTGAATATAAAATGTAATATAACTCCAGCTCATAGAGTGTCGGAGGTTAAGGAATACTATTTTTCAAAGAAATTACGTGAAATAGCAGAATTAAACGCCAAAGGTGCTGATATTATATCACTTGGCATAGGTGGCCCTGATCGTCCACCGCACGCAGATGTGATAAATACGCTATGCGATTCAGCTCACAAAAGTGATACACATGGTTATCAACCATATGTGGGGTTACCTCAACTTAGAGAAGAGTATGCAAATTGGTATGCAAAGAATTACGGCGTAACTCTTGACGCAAAGAATGAAATTCAGCCATTAATTGGGTCAAAAGAAGGGATATTGCATATTTCTTTGGCATTTCTAAATCCAGGAGATGGTGTATTGGTACCTAATCCCGGTTATCCTACATATACATCGGTGAGCCGTCTTGCAGGGGCTGAAATATTTGCTTATGACCTTACTGAAGATAAAGGTTGGCAACCCGACTTTGAAGCTCTTGAAAAATTGCCACTTGAAAGGATAAAATTAATGTGGGTTAATTATCCTCACATGCCTACTGGAGCACCTGCGTCAATAGAATTGTTTCAAAAAATAATAGACTTTGGGCGCAAACACAATATAGTTATCGTCAATGACAATCCTTATAGTTTTATACTTCATAATAAGCCACTGAGTATTTTAAGCATAGATGGAGCGAAGGATATTGCTATTGAGATGAACTCGTTAAGCAAATCGCATAATATGGCAGGTTGGCGAATGGGTGTGCTTGCATCAAATCCTACTTTTATACAATGGATTCTTAAGGTGAAATCAAACATCGATTCTGGTCAATTCAAACCAATGATGCTTGCAGCCGTAAAGGCACTACAATGCGAAGATGCTTGGTATGAAGAAGTTAATAGTACTTATAAGAAACGTCGCCTTATTGCTGAAGAAATTATGCATACACTTGGTTGCAAATATGATTCAAAACAAGGTGGGTTGTTCCTATGGGGACGCATTCCTGATGATGCAGTAGGTTCCGAGATGCTCGCAGATGAAATACTATATAATGCAAAAGTATTTATAACACCAGGTTTTATATTTGGAAGTAACGGTGAGCGATATTTAAGAATATCACTTTGTGCAACAGAGGCAAAAATGAAAGAAGCAAATAATCGGATAAAAGAAATGTTGAAATAATAATAAAAACTATATAACACAATGGAAAATTTAGAAGCAATCGGCCTTGATGGCGTTGACATTAAACGTCCACTTGTAATAGCAGGACCATGTAGCGCAGAGACAGAAGAACAAGTTATGACAACGGCACGAGACCTTGCAAAAAATGGGATTCGCATATATCGAGCAGGCGTGTGGAAACCACGCACAAAACCTGGTGGATTTGAAGGTGTAGGAGTTGAAGGCCTTCAGTGGCTAAAGAAGGTGAAGGCAGAAACAGGAATGTATGTATGTACTGAAGTTGCTACAAAACAACATGTGGAAGCCGCACTCGAAGCTAAAATAGATATTCTGTGGATTGGAGCAAGGACGTCGGCTAATCCATTTGCAATGCAAGAGATTGCCGATTCTTTAGAAGGCAAAGATGTGATAGTATTTGTAAAAAATCCGGTTAATCCCGACTTAGAATTATGGATTGGTGCGCTTGAACGTCTATATAATGCAGGTATTCATAAACTTGGAGCAATACATAGAGGGTTTAGCACATATGGAAAACATCTATATCGCAATCAACCACAATGGCATATTCCTATTGAATTACGTCGTCGCATGCCAAATTTACCAATATTATGCGACCCATCACATATAGGAGGAAAACGTGAACTTGTGGCACCATTATCTCAGCAAGCAATGGATATGGGATTTCAAGGTTTAATCATAGAATCGCACTGCGACCCAGATTGTGCATGGAGTGATAAAAGCCAACAAGTGACACCAGAGGTACTAAACTTTATACTTAATACACTTGTGATACGCGAAACGACACAATCGACAGAGAACCTTACACTACTGCGCCAACAAATTGACGGAATAGACAATGAGCTACTCGAAATCTTGAATAAACGTATGCGAGTATCTCGCGAAATAGGTCAATATAAGAAAGAACATAGCATGTCGGTAGTGCAAACAGGACGCTATGACGTAATTTTAAAATCACGTATAAAACTTGCCGAAGAGATGGGAATGAGTGGCGATTTTATGAAAGAAGTGTTACAAGCTATTCATGAAGAATCAGTGCGTCAACAAATAGAAGTATTAAATAACCGCGCACACTAAAATAACGAAAATGAAAATTCTTATACTCGGAGCTGGCAAAATGGGAACATTCTTTGCCGATGTGCTAAGCTTTAAGCATGAAGTTGGCATGTTTGATACTAATCCACAACGTCTTAGATTTACGTTTAATACTCAACGAATGACAGAACTTGAGGAAGTTCGTGAATTTAATCCCGACCTTGTAATAAATGCAGTAACCGTTAAATATACGCTTGAAGCATTTACAAAAATCCTACCCTACTTGTCGGATAATTGCATTATATCAGATATAGCATCAGTGAAAACAGGATTACCCGAATTTTATGCAACTTGCAAGCACCCATTTGTTAGTACACACCCAATGTTTGGTCCAACATTTGCATCACTAAGTAATTTATCGAGCGAAAATGCTATAATCATATCAGAGAGTGATCATCTTGGGAAAGTCTTTTTTAAAGATTTATATAGTAGCTTGCATCTAAATATATTTGAATATACATTTAGTCAACATGATGAGACAATAGCTTTTTCACTTTCAATACCATTTGCCTCGACGCTGGTATTTGGGAGCGTTATGAAGCATCAAGATGCACCAGGTACAACATTTAAACGACACATGGCAATTGCACATGGATTGATGTCGGAAGATGATTATCTGTTGTCGGAGATATTATTTAATCCAAACACACCAGAGCAACTTGAAAAGATTCAAAATCAGCTGACACGACTTCAAGAAATTGTGAAAAGCCACGACAGTGACGCAATGGAAGCATATTTAGAAGAGGTTCGTGAAAATTTGAAATAGAGAATACAACAGCTTCTTAGAAGCTCTTATATTATCGAGTTGGATTGGTTACACAAATTTTGGTAATGTTCCAACTCGGTATTATTATTGGTTGTACCTTTAATAATGACACACCAGACGTAAGTTTTTTTATTATTCCTTCGAATACAGGTTCTTCTAATATTGTTTTTATCGGCAATACTCTTCGTGCACCAATATATCGATTAGCATAATATTTTTCTTGCGGGAATTTACTAATTCTTACACCATTGACACTTGCATGAATAAACTTGAATCCGCCATTATTAACCGATACAACAATTCCTACATGCCCGATTGAACTTGCTGCTCTACTTCCACCAAAGAAGACTAAATCGCCAGGCATAATCGACTCTTTATGAATATTTACTCCGTCAGCAAATTGACCTTTAGATGAGCGATTGAGGTCGTAACCAAATTGAGAAAAGACATAACTTGTGAATCCTGAGCAATCAAAGCGAGTAGGTCCAGCGGAGCCACGAGAATAGCGTGTCCCAAGAAAATTATCGGCATAAGCAAGGACTGAGTCAGCCATTTCAAGTGCTATTTCAGAACTTTTTGATGAGCGTAAATTTCTTTTTTCGGCAAAAGCCGATTGCGTAGTTATCGCAAATATAACAATAGCAAAAAAGGCTATTGTAAAATATTTAATTACTCTTGAGTATCCCATCTTTAGTTATTATTAGTTTTGATTCAGGAAAATCAAGTTTGCTAAGACGAGCCATTTCATGAATTACTATATTCTTAGCATCAATAATAGGGCCAGACACGCCCGTCTGTCTTGCAGAGAATATTTTACCCGACACAAATTCACCATTCTCATTCACATTTACTTTAACAACAGGCGCATATCCATTCTTTCCTTTTTTATTAATTCCATAAGGTGTGCAAAAGTTTCCCAAAGAATAAGCAATTAATCGATTTTTGTATAACTCTATACCACGCACTACGTGAGGACCATGTCCAAATATAACGTCGGCACCGGCATCAACCATACGATGTGCAAATTTATAGACATTCCCTCTTTTCTCACCTTTAAATTCTTCCTGTTCTCTTGTTACCCTATTCTTATCATGGCCTTCAGCCCCACCATGAAATGAGACTATTACAAAGTCGCAAATCTCTTTTAAATGCTTTACAATGTTTTCGGCATTTTTATAATCGTGAATAGATACGGTTCCCCCATTTGGTGCAAATGCACAAAATCCATATCGCATATTATTTTTTGTCATAATTGCCGTTTCACAAAGTTTTTTTATTCCAGCATAAGTAATCCCCGTAGCATCGAGAGTTCGCATTGTTGAGAATTGTCCTTCAACACCAAAATCACGAACATGATTATTTGCGAGCGACATAGCATCAAAACCAGCATCGGCAAGATGAGTTGCATGATTTTCATTCATACGGAACAGATAACAATTCTTTGGATTTTTGGTAACTTTTGGCGTTCCTCCATTATTTAGCAATACGCCCTCCAAATTACCTACGGCAATATCTGCCGAAGAAATAAAATCGGCTACGTGCGAGAATAATTTATGACCATTAAATTGTGGATAATAAGGCTTACCATCTTCTTCGGGATAATTTAATCCAATAACTATATCACCTACACCAACAATACTATATGTTTTGTTATTATCAATACTCTGCGATAAAGCAGAAAAAGAGATGAAAGAGCTAACAAAAATTAATAGTGATGCTGCTATTTGATGATACATATTTGAATAATTACAATTTTAAAACATGGCAAAGATAATACATATCTCTTGATAATCAAAACTATGGCTATTTCGCCAATGACAAATTCACAGAAATACCATAATTACTATTAGTAGTAGGATAAGCCGATGATGAAACAAGAGGTGTATTTATTTGATGATCAAAATAGGCACCAAGCGTAATGCGCCTGCTTAAAATATAGTTTGCCGTAAAGTTTAGAGCAAATGTGCGAGTCCCACTTGTTGCTTGTGCTGTTCTCGATTCAATGCGGCGAATAAGAGCCTGGCTATTAGATAATGAAAAATCGAGATTTAAAGTAAGATCATTACTAATACCTTGTTGCGACCCTTTCATTTTTAAGAAAGTATTGAAATTTGCAATTTTATATCCAGCACCAATAATAACACCCTTAGTAGATGCTTCAACTAATTGTCCTGCCGATGAATTTAGCGTTAGCGTGCGACTATCGCGATATTCTGCGTTAAACGTGATATTGTTCTGCATTGTAGCGTTGAATCCAATTAGCGGTGCAAATTTTTCAGTAATAGAAACCGATGAGATAATATAAGGAGATGAAGGTACCCACCCCTTATTACCATCGGCATCTTCACCAGGAGTAAATCCATTACCATTATATGAAATCCAATTTAAATCAGAAGAATATGAGCCAACAGAATAAGTACATTGATAGGCATGCGTTATTGTAAAGCTCTTAAATATTTTGCGTAAATTACCTATTTGTATTAATCCGTCATAAGTAACACGCCAATTAGGTAGAATAGACGCAAGCGATGGGAATGGCGATAGATTTACGCTATTGGCATTCGTTCCAGAGTAAGCAGCAACAAAAGCAGGAATGCGCACATCACTACTTGCCTTGTTAACGCCAACATTCTTTGTTGGCACGTCAAGGTCTTTAGGTAATTCAGCACCAGCATAGCTATTATTAATGCGTGAAGCAATAATATCTATATTATTAACAAACTGATCAAATGCTTTACTCGAATATCCATCATTAGATGAAGAGCTTCGCAGAGCAGTTGCCAAAGCGCAATGGGTCTTAGTGTAACTACCAGAAAATGTTGTGGGCATATTATCATACATGAACTGGATTTGACTTGTACGATTGTCAGTTCGATTTGCCGTTAACATAATTTTCAGCCCTTTCAACGGCTCAAGATTTACTTCAAAATTCATTTCGGAAGTTTTTGAAGATATTGCCGGATTATTCTGCGACTTATCAAGCCAGCCCATATCATTAATTTTCCTAATGTAATCTTCATCAGCAAAACCAAATGCAAAAGCAAGTCCAGGCGACATTTCGCCACCTTGAGAGCTTTGACCAAAGATGTCACCAATGTTATTGCGGAATTGCGGAATTGAAAGAGTCTTTGTTGATCTCCACCTAAAGTTGACATTGCGAACAAGCATCGCAAATCGAGTGGCATGCTGACCAATTTCATATAACGTACCATTTGCTTCCTTCACTATTTCAGTGAGAGCAAATTTCACGTTTTTATTTCCTTTAGTGAGTACCACAATATTATTTTCATCAATAACTTTAGTCTTTATAGCAATAGGCTTACCATCGGTAGTAATTGCTTTTATCTTTACTTTCTTAGTACGAAGATTATGCTTTATTACAAATGTAGTATCGGGATTCAATTGATAAGTTCGCTCAAATGTTTTTGCTTTACGTTGTCGATCATTATTTCGTGAATTAGACGAAAAGCGTTTATTTACGTCACGCAGGAATTTTGATTTATTATAAAGTTGTTCAAAATTGACACGAGAATCCACATTCCATGACGACTGGCTGGCAATAGTATTTCCCATATTTATATCATCAATGGTAGCCCCTTTATTCCATTCATAAGTAGCATTATATGTTACCGACCCAGTCATAAAGTCCAAAGCAGGTATTCTACTAAAAGGAGCTTTATACGAAGCTACGAAGTTCTGATTATATGACCAAGGCGTGCCGAGATGCTTGATACTATTCCACACAGTATCACGCCAATTCTTGTATTTATCGGGGAACAATTTTTTATTTACAGCACCGATTGTTTCTTCTATCTGAGCATCAGTATTAGAATTAAATGTCATGCTTAATTGCTTAGTGAAGTTCCAAGTAATAGCCATTCGACGTTGCCAAATAAATGATTTATCAACCGAGACAGGTAGCTTAACGTTTACATCAATTTCACTTCGCGTTTGTAGTTCATTATAACGTCGAGTAATATTGGTGAATAGGCCAATAGAAGTGGGAAGATAGTTAAATTCCCATTCCTTTAGGAATTTTAAATTTTTGGATTTACTTTTGATAAATTTTAGAGGGACAAATGGCTTGATATATGGAGTATACACATATTCGAGGCTACCTCGATAATCTGATTTATTGTCATATTCTGTTGTAGGATTGATATTGCTCTGCTTATTAGACGAGTAACTAAAAGTAAAATTTGCAGGGTCCCAAGGCATTGGATTCTTGCTTTGGACATCAAATTTAAGTCCAGAAATACTAAAGCTCTCAACAGTTTTACGCTCCACAGCATAGTTATTAATCGAGTCTCGTTCCGATTGTGTCTTGGCGGCATCAATAGCATCTTTCAACAAAATATCTTGATCAAGAGGATTATATTTAGGTGTTACCTTTTCCTTTGCAATAGAGTAATAGATAGGAGCTTTGAGTTTAGCTTTTTCAGGTAAGAAGCGCCCTAAATCGACCTGTACAGCAACATTATACTGCGATAAATCATCAATTCTACGATTAGAAAGGCTCTGATCGACAGCACCAAACCCAACCGTTTCTTTATGACCACCAACATTAATTGTAGCAATATCACTTATTGTGAGATTAAGATTACCTTTAGCAGCCCAACCTCCATCTTCATTAAAATCGGTAACTTTTAATTCATTGACCCACACTGTACCATCTTTCACCGTACTGGCATTGTTGCGTACTCCAACAAGCATTACACGCACATCGCTCAATGATGGATTACCTATTACACTCACCTTATTTTTCTTATGTTCGGGGTCATAACCTGAAAATACTTTATTATATGAGACATCGGAATTTTCATATCTTTTGGCTTCATTTCTGCTCTTCTTAATATCAGTGAAGACTTCAAGTGCACAATCAAGCATATTATTCTGAGGCCACACAATGAATTGGTCGGTAGAACTATAAGTACTGTATTTACCAGGAGCAGTCACATCAAGAGGTATCTCATATTCATAGAAATTGTTCTTAATATCAGTTCCTAAACGTACAAAAATGGATAAATCGCCATTCTTTAAATTATTCGCATCGTTTATAAGAGCTTCAGCATGCACAAACATTTGAAGTCGTTTATATACACGCAAGTCGAGAGCTGTATTTTTATATACCCCACGAGCATCACCAGCCTTCAAGTCGGTAACTTTCATTGACATAGATTGCTCATTGAGTTGGGTTATTTGCGATTGACCAGGGTCAATAATTCTATTCACACCAGGAGGCAATACATAATTCACAGGTTGACGACCCGAATTTTCTTCAATGTTTACAGTACTAATATCAAGACTTGCATCGGCAGGAACATCTCCCCTACTATTTAAATTATAGTCATAAGGTCGCCATTCACCTCTTACAAGCTCCATTGTTGCAAAACGTAAATGGGTTGTTTCTTTAAATCCTGTCATGAACATTCTGACAAATCTAATCGTAGAAAAATCAGAAATAGAGCCAATAGCTTTCTCATAATCCTTCAATGGAATCTTGAATTGATACCATTCTACTTGCGCATCTTTGCCATTACGTAATCGCACAGTAGATACCTGTTTATCGGTAATAAAGTTATTACCAACGTTAAGGTCTTGTGGACGAATAGATATTTTATATTGAAAATATCGTTCATATTCATTAAGCGTATTATCTTGATTAATATCTTCAACATCAGGGACACTTCTTGCCGACTGATATAGTTGTTCATTAGAATCTTCGGGTGACAAAGAGTTACCCTCAACACCATTATAATGCTTGTAACGTTGGAGGATTGATAATCGTTCCTCGTCGTAATCATACCCACGATAGAAATGATAATTATCACCAGCAGGGTCTTTAAATGCCGAGAATTGGTTGGCTTCTAAGGCAGCAACAGTGGTACCGGGAAGTTTCCTACGTAATGCCTCTATATAATTTTTATAAGCGTCAAAATTAAACTCATCAACATTTTTAAGCCCATCAAGCCCAACATCTTGTTTTACACGAGCCCCAGTAGTGTTATCGAAAGCATAGGTCAAAGATGTTTGCTTTGAGACACGTCCCCACACAGTCTCGGCAAGGAATGAATTATTATCGTCAAGCGGAAGTCCATTTTCATAAGATTTTAATCCATCTTTCAAAATATCTTCACTCACTTCACCCAGATTTAAATATAAGTCACCGCCATCGAGATTTGGATTATTTTCATCAAGAAAGGGATTCATCATCCAAAATTGTACATACTCAATATTAGATGTTTCAAAATTTGTATTGTCCAACTTACGCATTATCCCGCCCCATCTTTTTTCGGGGAATAATAGATTAGCATCAGCATCAATATTAATGGCATCTAAGTTATATGGACCACGTTCTTTAGGATAGAATGAAAGATTGAGTGTCTGTATTGTTGATGATTCGCCATAGTTAAGTTCACGGTCAGGGAAAATTTCACGAGATGTAACCTCTCTTACATAAGGATTAGATAATTGTTCAAGGTCATTTTTTATATAACCAGGAGCCATTGATGAGTTCTTCTGTGTAAACATTCTATCAATGTAATACCATGAAAGCAATGCACGATTTTTGCCATAATCAACATTATTTGATAGCGTAGCTTCAGGGAACAGTGCATTTGCACCGGGATCATAAGGAGTAGAAGCAAGAAACCATGAATAAGGTGAGCGCATGTCTATTCCCGTTTGTGTTGATTCAAAATCATCGATATATGAACTTCCAGCATTAGTTCCCGTCTTCTGTTTATGCGGTATTAGCTGTGCAAATTCAGCATTAAGACTTAATGTAGAAGGCGCCGTAGCATTAACTGTAGGAATCTTATTTACAAGATTTGTAAGCCACATGAAATCGGTATTATAAGCTAAGTTAACACCCCATATTGTGTTATTTATTACTTCTTGACCAAGACTCACTTTCTCGGTCAAAGCCTTTTCCGAAAAGTGCATAATAGTAGCACCTATATTGAATTTCTTACTGAAAGCATAGTTCAAGTCAAGTCCGAGCAACGTCTTACGCTGAGTGCTAAACATTGATTGATTTTCGAGTGTAACACTTACACTTGTTCCAGAATCAATAATACTCTGATTAGTAATCGTTACAGTTCCCATACTATAATCAACCGTATAGTCGCTATTTTCCGTAAGACGAACGCCACCAGCCATCACTATCACAGAGCCTCTTGGAACATTCATTGCATTAAGCCTTATTTGAGAGCCAGATGAGGCTTGATATTCGCCAGTCATGACAAATTTATTTTTGTCTTGAATCTGTCGTGCTACTGTGAGTGTTGAGTCATAGAGTTCTTGATATACATATTTCTTAGCTAATTCTGGATTTCCTATTTTTTTAGCTAAATGTTTTCCAAATGGTTCTACCACGGGGAAAACGACTTTGCCAGTCGATGGATATATTGTGTAGCCATCAATGAAGTCAAAAAATCCATCGGGATTGCTACGATTGTTAGAATCAAGGCGGTCTAAATTCATGACTTGAACTAAAGGAGTATTGCTAATTTTCCCCGCCGGGATATATACAATTTGCGTTCCAGTGGTGTCGCTTATATATTTTATATTGAATTTGAAATTACTTTTTTGAACTTGATATGCGCCAAGCGAATATACATTTTTCATCATTAACTTCCACATTGGCAGTTTAGGCGTAGAGGTTGTGCTTTTTAGCATTTTCACATAAAGGGACTTTTCGGTAGCAGTAATATCGCTTGAAAATTCACCTACTTGAAACACTTTACCATTATATGTGTATTGGAAAGCCACACCAAGTACTTCATCGGCATTAAGTGCCGTTTTCAAAGAAATATATCCAAGTTCTTTATTATATGTATATTCCGAAGTTTTTAGAAGTCTTGCACTTTCAACCTTTTCATAGTCACGACCTCCATAAATACCAAAACTATTTAAAGGCTCAAGTATCTGTGTTACTTGGCTTATATAACGGGCATTTGGATATGTGTTATTAAGAACATCAATTATATTATTTGAATTATTTGCTGGATTATTAAATACTAAATCGGGAGTCCAATAATTACTCGCCAGTGATTTATTTTCACCAAGATCCATAAATGCGACTAAATTACGTGCTTCATCATAGTTTCCACGCTTATTAGTTACCCAGACTTCCACACGTGAGATATTTACCTTTGAAGAAATTGCAGGAAGATTTGCAGCAAAAGTGTCGTAATTATCATAGAAAAATTGTGATAGAAAATAGTGACGATTTTGGTCATAGTTATCACAATTAATAGAAAATGACGTAGTCTGCACCCCACCCTTTGTGTTTACTGTCTTTGATTCGGAATTTTGCTGAGAAATAAGTGCAGTAGCAGTTAATTTTCCAAATTGCAACTTAGTCTTTATACCAAACAAAGCCGTGCTACCTCTAATTAGCGATGACCCAGTGGTCATGCTCACATTACCAGCTTCAATATTTTTTATAATATCATCTTCCTTTCCTTCAAATTGTAGTTTGAGGTTTTTAGTATCAAAGTCAAATGTAGCGTCGGTGTTATATGTCATATTAAACTTCAACTTATCACCAACAGATGCTGCAATTGTGGCTTGAATTTTTTGATCGAAGTCGAAATAAGTCTTTCTTCGTGAATTTACAGATAGAGCAGGATTGTCGGTTTTGTTCGACTTTATTCCCATGTTTAATTGCACAGAACCTTGTGTTTTTAATTGCACACCACCAGGACCAAATACTTTTTCCAATGGTCCAAGAGCAAAATTCATATCAAGAAAATTGAACTCACTTTTATTTTTGTTTAAAACTAATTCTGAATTTTTCTGTCGGTAATAATTTATCATAGACTGGCGAAGAGTCATATTATTATACTCATCGGCAGAAAGCATAAATGGTGTTGCTATCTCGGTATCGCCAACCTTAGTGCGTATTATATAACAACCCGTAGATGCGTCATATTCAGCTACCGTATTTATATTAGATGGTGTGGCAAGATCGGCAGCAAATTCCTTGTTCATAACCTCTTCATAGCTTGAAGGTACAGTAGGCTGCACGGGGAAAGGCATAGTTATAGAATCTGTGGAATTTTGTGCTGGCGGTGTCACATTAGCAGGTGGAGGTGGAGGCAAGGTTGATGTTACGTACTGACCATACGCAAAAAAATTATATGCAGAATATATTACTATTCCACACAACATTATAAAAATCAGTCGTAACCTACTGCTCCTTATTTTCATTCAGATTAAACATAGTTTCATGGCTCGCAGATAATGTGCCTATGCAGATAAATGCAAATTTACATCATCTTTAAAGCCTTCTTAATGGCATCTTCTACATTGATAGATGGAGAGTCGGCAAACAATTTCTTTAATGCTTTATCAGATAACTGTTTAGGAAATCCAAGCATAACGAGTGCAGCTAAAGCTTCATCATATACATCATTTGTGACAGATGCTTGAACTATTAACGAGTTATCACCCACTTTTATTTTATCCTTGAGGTCAACAATTATGCGTTGAGCAGTTTTTGCACCAATTCCTTTCACTGATTTTAGCAAATTAACATTGCCTGTGGCAATTGTTTGCTCAAGTTCTGCGACTGGAAGTGATGATAAAATCATACGAGCAATGCTCGCTCCCACACCAGAAACGCTTATTAATAAAACGAATAGCTCTCTTTCTCGTTTTGCAGTAAATCCATATAATATAAACGCATCTTCGCGTATTGCTTCATAAAGATATATTTTAGCACTATCCTTTGATTGTAATTGGGTGTAAGTGTTAAGGGTGATATTTATCATATATCCCATTCCATTATTATCAAGCACTACAAAAGTAGGTGTAAGTTCGGCTATATTGCCTTGTATATATTCAAGCATATCAAATATTTATATTTTTTTTGTAAAACAAAGATACTGTAAAATGTTGAGATAGACTTCTATGTCATCGTATAAATACGTAGTCGCCTTGCAATTATCAAACTGCAAGGCGACTTTAAATAACTATATTTATATTAGTGTTACTTTATTATTAAGCGAGAACTAAAGTTAGTTTTTTCACCAATCATTTGTACAATGTATAAACCCGATGATAATTCACTTTCTACATTAACGTCGATAGCCCCTTGACTTGCATCAAGATTTTTCGAGGAAACAAGTGCACCATTAGCATTATAAATATTTAATTTTATATTACCTGTTTCGCCTTGAGCATAGAGAGTAAAGTGTCCATCGGAAGGATTAGGATACATAATTACAACATTTTTATCGGTAACTGCTCCTTCAACACTACTTTTTTGAAGAACTTTAATGAGCCCAGCATTAGCATCGATTTTTCCAAAACCCCATTTATTAGGATTCCCTCCAGTAACGTAACTGTCTTTTATAGCTGTTTCCTTAAATATTTCTTTAATCTTAGCAGCATCAAGAGTAGGATCGGCTTGTAACCACAAAGCTATAATACCAGCTACTGCAGGTGATGACATTGATGTCCCAGCCATATCAGCCCATTGATGTTTTCTCCCATTAGCTGTGATTTCGGCAGCAAGGAAACTATGATTATCAACAACAGTTGATTTATCAAAACTATTTACCGATGAAACGACATAGTAACCTGGTCCAACGATATCGGGGCGTACAACACCATTAATATCGGGTCCATAGCTTGAAAAATAAGCAATATTATTAAGTTTTACGCCATTATAATGATAGTCTTCTCCATTTAGCTTTTTATATGTATCTCTTGAGCCATAAGCGCCTACCGAAATAGTTTCATTACCAGTTGCCATGTCACTTATTGAGCAATCGGCATTACCTTCACTCCACCCCGACACGCTTTTTCCAGAAAAGAAAGTATTATAGTCATCAATCCAAGCGTCCATTTGGGCACCAGCAGTGCTGGTGTAAATTACCCCAAGATAATATTTATCAAGACCATTAGCAGTGGCATATTCAAGCTGATATTCGCTCCAGCAATTATACTTGCCATTTAAATCAGTTTCTTCACCAGCCCATACGTAGAAATGTCCATTGAAATATTTTGCGAATGCTTTATCATCATTACTATTTATCTCATATCCTTTGGCAGTAGTTGCTTTGATAACTTTGGATTGATAAACCATAGTTTTTTTAACCTTATCATATATAACAACTTGAATATCCAATGGAGCATTTGTTCTACTCCAGGCATCTATATATCCATTAAAATCATAATTACCATATTCATCAGAGAAAGGTGTTATAAATGATTTTAATTGGTCGGACGTGCTACTAAATTTCTTATTTATATATAGATTATCATTACCTTCATTACCCGATGACATTACAATAATTTTTCCGGTATCTGCAATTTTATCAAGCAAATTAGTAATAAAAGAAGAACCATCATGTGCTCCTTGATGCCCACCTAAACTAAGATTGACAACGGCAGGCTTTCCAACTGAAGTTGCATAATTCATAGCGTATGAAACACTATTTATAATGTTTACATCTGTTAATTCTTCTGTTCCACTAAGGACTAAATCGGCATCAGGTGCCATGCCATAATATTCATTTCCCTTATAACCACCAACAGCAATACCTACTGTGTGAGTACCATGAGATTCTGTTTTAGTATCAGTTCCCAGTTTAGCAATTTGAGCTGGGGTAGTGTATTCAGAACCTACATATTTATCACCATTTGCACCAACTCCAACGGGCGCTTTCCCCGTAAGATCGCTTGGGAAATAAACTTTCTTAACGCGCGAAATACCATTTGCGTCAGAAAAAGCGATGTGATTTACATCTATACCAGTATCAACAGCGCCATAAACGACATCTTTACCAGTAAATGGTTGTTTGAAACCTGTACCCGCTTGAACTAAATTAGTTTTAGTAGCGATACGAGCCTTATCATTTTTCAATTGATAAGGTTTTTCAACATCTACACGTTTCACCGACGATAATTCAGAAAGAGCTACGATGTTACTAATAGGGACTTGAACTGTTAGCTTATTGCCAAAACGGTTACACACTACTGCCCCAACTGATGCAAATTCATCGGTAGATGCACCATCGGCAAGCGTTACAAAAGCGCCAACTGTGGGAGTACCATTTTCAATTTTAGGGATAGCAAACAACTTTGAGCCATCTTTATTGATAGACTTAGTTGAATTTTCAATAGAATTGTGACGAATAAAAGAGAGTGTATATGGACTTAATTTGCTTTGACCATCAACGGTCAACACAACAAATGCCAACACTAAAGAAAGTAGTAATTTTTTTATCATAAATTGGTTATAAATAAATTTTTCAAATTTAAGTAGATGTTTTGTTAAAATCGTATTTTTATGTAAAAAAATTCATCTACAAAAAATAATTAACATTTAGGCGAAGACAAGGATTACAAATTTATAATTTGAATTATACAACAAAGAGCTGACTAATGCCAGCTCTTTGTTGTTCTTAATTTAACTATTTATTAGTTTAAATTATCGATGTATTTCTTTAACTCTACGTTTGTAGGATCGAGATGATAATACTTTTGATAGTATTCTTTTGCTACTACTTTGTTACCATTTTCGAGGTTATGACCAGCAATGTACATATATGCTTCCTTATAGGCATCAGCATTTTTAGTAATATTCTCGGCATCTTTATCTAAAAGGGTTAACATGGCCTTATAGGATTCAAGAGCAAGTCCCTCTTTTTTAGCTGTTTCCATAACCATATTAATACGTGCTTTACGTTGCAAAATACGATAATCGTCAGGAACTTTTTCAAGTACAATATTTACATATTTCATTGCACTGTCATAGGCAGTTTTTTTAGCAATAGTATCTTTAGCAGTAGCCATAACATTTTGATATTTACCTGAAAGTACAAATAAATCATTAGTGCTAAAGTCACCAGCATCGATGAATTTCTGATAATATAAAGCTGATTTTTCATAATTTTCAGCACTACTATATGCGCTACTCAAATCTTTAAGCAATTCAGTCTTTTCAGGATTAATTTCTACAGCTTTTTCAAATTGACTTAGAGATTCAGCTTGACGACCAAGAGCTTTTAGGACATCTCCATAGGTAGTGTAATCGTTAGACGAATGTTTATTATTTGGATTAGTGTCGCCAAAGAAAGGTAGTGCAGCTTGTTCAGCACCAGCATAATCTTTAAGAGCAGCTTTATTAAGGAATACCATGCGCTTCATTAAGAACGCATCGGGATTTTGCGACAGTATATTATTAGCTAAATCTAAAGATTCTTGATAGCGTTCACCGAAATATAGAAGGACTGCATAACGTTCTTCATCTCTTTTGAAGTGATTAGGATTCTTGATATATGCTCCATAAGCAGCAGCAGCCTTAGTCCACTCGTCGTTTTCGTAATATTTTTCAGCAAGTTCAAGTTGAGCAAGAGCTGAATTAGGATTAACTTCAAGTAGTTTTTCTAACTTTTCAATAGCAACTTTTGGGTTTACATAGAAATAAGTATTTGCATACTTTACATAAGCTGCCGAAAGGTTATTATCATATAAAATTGCCATTTCATAGTAACCAGCTGCATCGCCCCATTTCTTTTCAGCAGCGAGCATATCGCCCTCAAATAGATAAGCGTTAGGGTCTTTACGGTCGGTTTTCTTAGCTTTTTCAATATTTTTTGTTATCTCTTTAGCATAAGTTGTAGGGTTTGCCAAGTAATAAGCACGAGCAACGGCTACATAGACCGAAGGATTTTTCTTTTCTTTAGAAGTACCCTCTTTAAAACTTTGTTCAGCTTCTTTTATTTTACCTTCTTTCAATAACAAAGCACCACGTCCGATGTAATTAAAAGGTCCTTCTGGGTTGGCTGCTATACCTTGATCGAAGTATTTCTTAGCAGTTGCGATATCGTTATCACGAAGTGCAATTCTACCTAAGAAATAGGCAGATATAGCTTTGTCGGTTTCTGGCTTATCGAAATTGCGCTCAAGTAAAACTTTTGCATTTTCATATTGACCAGCGTTGTAATACTCTAAGCCATCTTTATAGCCTTGTGCGAAGGTAGATAATGCGGTACCTAAAGCAAGCAAAGATAATGCGATTTTAAATTTCATTTCTGTATTAATTTAGATTTATATATTTCTTAGTTTACACTCACCATTCTTGGTTGAATAACGGCTGGTAGCACGCCAGTGCGTTGTATAATCTTTTGCCCAGTGAATCCTGTGATAAAGGAGAAAAATCCATGACCAAGACTGCCACCGGCAGCAGTAGTGATGGCATATATTCCGCGAAACAATGGATAACTTCCATCATATATATATGCTTGATATGGCTTATATCCATTCAAAAGATCATCTTTACGAACTTTAAGCACCTTAACACTATTATCAAATTCTGTGGTTGTGGTATCGTTCTCGCTTAGTGTTTTCACTTTTTCTTCAAGAGAAACCGTCTTGCTTTTAAGATCGGAACTAATCCAACTTACACCAATTACTCCGATGGCATCTTTACGCGTTTCGACAGCTTTGAAAACATCAGCATTTGATTTTTGAGCAAATACATTTGGCGTAAATGGAGAGCCATGCAACAAAGAATCGCGCATGTATTGCACAGTGCTTGACCCTTGATTGTCAAAAACCACTTGAATAGTCCCGAGCTTAGAGGGAGAAATTTCATTCCATTTAGTTACTTTTCCTGTCATTATTTCACCAAGTTCACTCATAGTAAGTTCTTCTATTGGATTATCTTTATTTACAATGAGAGCAATTGCATCAACAGCAATCTTTTGAGTTTTCACGTTACCTCTTTGTTCTTTTAGATATTCCACTTGTGCATCGGTGAGCATGTGAGCCGTAATGATGAGCTTCGTCTTATTTTGCATTAGCGAATCAATGGCAGAATTTTCATCGGTGTAATACGGAATGATATTTGCCTTAGGATATGTGAATTCAAAGACATCAATTTCTTGGCTAAGAATGTTTTCAAAACTCTCATCACATACGATAGAAATGATTCCCGAAGTACTTGTATTAGTAGGCTTGCGACGGTCGCAAGAAGATAGCACTATGACGTAAGCCACAATGCAGACTAATAAAGTTATATTTCGTACTTTGTATTTTGTTAAACTCATTATGCCCATATTAATTTCTTCCTGTGAATTGGCGATAACCACGCCAAACCCCATATATTAAAAACAGAGTACCTAATCCCCAACGTGCCCATGCCCAAGCAGGAGTCCAAAGGAAAAAATTTATAAATAATAGAATACCCATTCCTACATATATGCAAATCATGAATATTCCAAATACTATCTTCATGGTGTGTGGTACACCTGTTCTATTTTCGCCCATAATTAAATTATTATTAATAGCGTTATTATGCAAATAAGAGTTCAAATATAACAAAAACATATTAACTCAGGTTTGCTTTACTATGTAAAGATAAATAAATTTAGTAGATTAACGGAATAGCTTTTATGGGAATTATAAAATCTTAACGTTACTTTATGCTATAAAAGGGTAATATAATTGGTATTATAAATTGATGACTATAGATAATAGCCTACTATTCAATAATTTGAGTGTATTATATAGGTGTACGCACGTTACGCACAGTACGCACCTTTTTTCATAAAAATATATGGGTAATGATACAAATGTAGCAATATATCAATGGTAGCATGCGTGTAAAAGAGGATAATATAACAAGCGAACCAATAACACTACTGTTATTGGTTCGCTTTATAGGATAAAACAAAAGTTTTTTGAATGCTTTTGCCTTAAATATTAGTTTGCAAGTCCTGCAAGTTTGAAGTTAACAGGTAAAGTGTACCACACATTAACTGCTTGTCCGTTCATTTTACCCGGTATAAAGTTAGGAAGAGAACGCACAACGCGAACAGCTTCTCTATCTAAATCACGGTCAACACCACGTGCAACTTTTACTTCACCAATCTTACCCGAACGCGTAACAACGAATTGAATAATCACACGTCCTTGGACGTTGTTTTCCATTGCCATTGTAGGGTAATTGATATGAGAAGAAAGATATTTCATTAGTTCAGCATCACCACCAGGGAACTGAGGCATTTGTTCAACAGCAGAAAACACTTTTTCAACTTCGTGTTTTTCTTCAACTATTACTTCAGCCTTATGTTCACGGATAACGTTACGATCATCAGTACCTTTGTCAAACGTAGTTTGTCCAAAAGCAGTTTTTGTATCTTTCAATTCATCTTGCGACTTAATTTCGTCTTCTTTCTTCACCTCTTTATCCTCAACAATCGCAAGTTCAGTAACTTTGATTGTGTTAAGGATTTCTTCGGGTAAAGCTTCAGGCTCAGGTTGCTCAAATTTTTCAGGTTCTTCTTCCTTTTCTTCCTCTTGTCCCATGTCGATAGCAACCATTTCCTGGCTCGCTTCGTCGGTGATATTAGCATCATCTTTAGGGATAATAGTATTAACAAGGAATGGAAGAGCAAATGCAAGGATGATGAATATAACTACGACAATCATAGCACGGTTGTGCCTACGGTCGGAGTCCTTACGCATCATATATGCGCCATACTCTTTGTTTTTTCCTTCAAAAATGAGGTCACGCCATTCTTTCGATGAAAGATCTACATCTTTTGCCATAATAAAATTACTTTTTTAATTCGTTTTAAATTTCAAATTATATGATCTGTTCATCATTTCTTTAGTTGCTTAGCTTTGATGTCCATCATAAGAGCCGAGTCAGACGCATTCATGCGATCGATTTGGTATCTACTTATGCTGTTTATTTGCATCTCGTCAAGCGCACTAATCAAGTTATCATACGAAGCATTCGGAGTAGCCTTGATGATTACAATAGGGCGAGAAAGCGTAGAATCATTACGAATCTCTCTTGCCTTTTTTTGATAAACATCGTCGGTAATCTTCTTATCACGCCAGTCAACTTTTAGTAAAGCGATTTTCTCTATTACTTGCTTGTTGCGGTCGTGAATTATTTCGCGAATACCCTGAGGAGCACCGTTAGCATTAGGGCTAAAAGCGGTTTGTTTCATGTTGTTGCTATCAAGTACTCCATCACCATTAGCGTCAACAATTATAGGTTGACCCTCGTAGTAATAAACTAAATCTTTAGTAACAGCACCTTTTTTTCCGTCAGGAGTATTAGGGTCACGTTCGCTATCCAAAATAATTGTGATAGCTTCAGATTGTTTTACTTTTGTCTGTTCAGCTTGATCCACTTTTTCATTTGAAGGGAGACTAATTTGAAGAGTCTGCGACTTAATCATAGTGGTACAAAGCATAAAGAACGTAATCAAAAGCATATTCATGTCCACCATCGGGGTGAAATCGACATGGATAGTCATCTTTTTTTGATGGCGTTTACCTTTTCCTTCGCCTTGTTCAATTTGTGCCATTTTGTTATTCTCCTTCAGTTTTTAATGCGGTCATTAAACTAAACTTATTCATCTTCAATGTTTGCAGATTATCCATTACCACTTGAACTACCTCATAAGGAGTATCTTTGTCAGCTTTAACTGCGATACCGGTACCATCTTTAATAGCACGCACCAAATTTTCGTTGCTTGAATTGTAAGCAGCTCTCATCCACATTTGGAATTCATTTGGCTTATTAAGGTCTTGATTCATGTCAATCGGAACGCCCGCCATTTTGTTTTTAAGTGGGTCAACAAGTTCATCTTGTTTTGTTTGACTTTGGTCAAGGAAATCACCCAATTTAGCAAGAGGATATCCGAAAGCATTAATCTTTGCGAAAGTATTCACTTGTTTTTGAGTAAATGTCAAGTTTTTGTGATTTTTATTATATTCTGCTACTACGTTCTTCAAAAGCTCAGCTCTCATCTTGTCGTTAGAGTAAGTAGAGTCAGCATCATTAGCAAATGATAAGAATACCTTACCCTCTGGGCTTACCAACACTGTAACGAGGTTCATATCGGGAACCTTAATTTCAGACACAGATGCTGGGGTATTGACAATTACAGGCTCTTTTTGAAGGAATGTAGAAGTCAACATGAAGAAAGTAAGCAAAAGTACAGTAACATCACTCATCGCAGTCATGTCAATGAGTGTACTCTTCCTTTTGATTTTAACTTTTCCCATATTATTTGTTTACTTTTTTAATTGATAAATTAATATTACTTATAACGATTAGTGAGTAGCCGAGAATGTTTGAACGATAGAGAAACCGATCTCGTCAATAGCATAAGTAAGATTATCAATCTTATTGGTATAGAAGTTATAAGAAACGACAGCAAAAGCACCAGTAGCAATACCAAAAGCGGTATTGATAAGAGCCTCAGAAATACCAGTAGAAAGAGCGGTAGAATCAGGAGCACCTGAAGCAGAAAGAGCTTGGAAAGATTTGATCATACCGACAACAGTACCAAGAAGACCGACAAGAGTACCAAGAGTTGTCATGGTAGCAATGATAGGTAGATTTTGTTGAAGAGCAGGCATTTCAAGAGCAGTAGCTTCTTCTACTTCTTTTTGAAGAGTCGTAAGTTTTTGTTCTTTAGAAAGAGTAGTGTTTTCGTCCATTTCTTTGTATTTAACTAATACAGCAGAAACGATAGATGCAACAGAACCTTTTTGTTTTTTGCATAAATCTTGAGCTTTTGCAATGTCACTAACAGCTAAAGCTTTCTTTATTTCAGCAACGAATTTAGTGATACTACCGTTACCTTTTGCAGAAGAAAGAGCGAACCAACGTTCAACAGAAAGGACAATAACAGTAAGGAACAAAGTTTGAAGGATTGGCACGATTACACCACCTTTATAGATTGTACCCCAAAGGTCGATTGGGTGTCCAGCCTCATCAAAGTGCATAGCATGGCCGAACCAAAAAGTGAATAAACACACTGCAACGACAAAGCATGCAATGATAACCAAAAAGGCGTTTTTAATACCACGAACGTTGCTACCTTCAGTTTTCTTAGCTTGCGTTTTTTGTGGGTTGTTAGGCTTTTGAGCTTCCATAATTTAAAGAATAAAAATTGTTAATTGATTTTTTAATAAATTATTAATTATATATTATCTGTCTTGTAAATCTAATGTACAAATTACGTGTTATACGATATTACTTATAAATAAAGGAGGTGTCAAAATCCCCTTTTTTTTTAAGGTCAAAATTATTACTGAGTGTTATTTTTTGCACCATTTTTAAGCTTTTCCGATTGATTTCAGTATATTAATCAAAAGCAAACTATTACTTGTGGTAATATTTTGCAGTTCGTATTTATAAAAGTACACGCAAATGTATCATAAATATTTTAATACTACAACGTGGTACCATGATTTTTATTGAATAAGTGTAGTTTTTTATAATATTTTAGGTTCATTTTTTCTATAAGTTTTATCCGTACGCTATATATATGTTTTATAACATATAAATCACATATTATTTTGTTCTATGACGTTTAGATAATTTTTTGCACACATGATGTAATGAGTGATGATATTCATATCTATATATTTTATGTAAATATAATGCAAAAATAGGCATGACATAGCTGTAACAAAGTTAAATAGCATTAATAAGGGAACCTATTCTAATTAATTGTGTTTTAATGCTATAATTACTATATTTGCACTGTGTTTTTCATGGTATTAGATTTAAGGTTAATGGCTATTGGGTGTCGTGAGACACCCAATAGTTTTTGCAGGAAATAGATAATTATATTGCCCTACTTGATTGTCAATGAATAGGAAAGATGTATCTTTGCACCATGAAAATAAAAAGGATAATAAAAATAATAATAACTGTTGTTGTATTATTAGTCTTAGCGTTATGGATAAAGAGTCGATGGCATGCTTGGTTTTCCAGCCCCGCAGAAACTGAATTTTCATATACTGCAATTCCCGACCGCGTTACACTTACACCTGGTGAGAATTTCGTAAGCGAGCGCACAATATCTTGGCGTTGCGACACAATGTTACATGAATCACATCTTCTTCTTGCAGTTAACGGCGATACATCTATTATAAAGGCTGATGGAGAAGAGGTAATTAGCCGTGGAGGGAAAGATATATTCTATCACGCTACATTAAGCGATTTAAAACCAAACACGCAATATTCTTATAGTGTGGTCACAGGTTCCAAGCAATCGCAATGGTATTTAATTAATATACCAGGTGCATATAACGACCGTAAGATTGTATATGTGGGCGATGTACAGGATACAATAGGAGGAAATTCTCATAATCTTTATAGTAAATTATATAAGGAGCATGCTGATGCAACATTTTGGGCATTTGGAGGTGACTTGATAGAAGCCCCTATTGATAGATATTGGAAATATCTTTATTCGTGTGTTGATAGCACATTTGCTAATGTTCCTATTGTGTGTGCGACAGGAAATCATGAATATATAAAAACTGCATATCGTACTCTTGACCCACGATGGACAAAGAATTTTGTGTACCCCGATAATGGAGCAAATCTTGCAAAGGGTAAAAGCTATTATATAAAAGATGATAACATTCTAATGATTGTCTTCGACACTAATGGGCTGCAAGATGTGCTAAGCGTAAGTAGCGAATATCAATGGTTGCGAAAGACTCTTCAAGAAGAAGGTGCAGGGAAGTGGAAAATAGTAATGTTTCACCACCCTATTTATTCGGTAAGAGCTAAGCGTAATAATTATCTTATTCGCAATACGTTTGAGCCATTAATTGAAAAATATGGTGTGCATCTTGTTCTTCAAGGTCATGAACATGGCTATGCAAGTAAGATTTCAAATAAGAGTGGTAAGAATTATCCTATATATATTATATCACATGCATCGCCAAAAAGCTATAAGACAGCAACACATAAAGATGGCATGAAGATCGTGCCCAATCGCAAGATGTATCAGGTGATAAAGATAAGTAAGGAGAGACTACAATATAACGCATTTGATTTAGAGACTGACAGTATTCTTGATAATATAACAATAACAAAATAAAAGAATGATGAAAAAATTATTATTTTCGTGTGCTATTGCTCTTATTTTGGTGTCGTGTGGAAGTGAAAAATATAAGGTAACATGTAACTATCCAAACGCATCATTAGATGGTAATACGGCTTATTTGATGAACTATGACACTAATATGGCTATTGATAGTGCCACTATAGAAAAAGGCACTTTAGTGTTTCAAGGTGAAATAGAAGCTCCCATTATAGCGCGAGTTATGGCAGAAGGGACAAAGGCAATATTTGTGCTTGAAGATGGTGACATCACTATTGATGCTCAGAAACGCATTGCTACCGGAACAGAACTCAATGCAACGTTTGAGAAATTTAAGAGTGCTGAGATGGCTCTTGAGACATCACAGAATAAAAATGAGGAGGCTTTTGCTGCTGGGAAAATAAGCCAAGCTAAATATAAAGCAACGGATAAGGAGTTGACAGCAAAATTAAATAAATTATTTGCAGATACGTATAATGATAACAAGAAAAATCCAGTAGGATATTATGCGTTTTTGCAATATACTTATGAATTTACGAGCGCACAATTTGACTCAATAATAGATGATGCTCCGGGTGCACTTATTGACATGAAACGTGTTCAGACATGGATTGACAGTGCTAAGAAAAAAGAGAAAACTGCTGTTGGTAAAAAATTTACCGATTTTGTGATAAAGAGTGAAGATGGCATTGAAACACGTCTATCAGACTTCGTTGGCAAGGGTAATTATACGCTTGTCGATTTCTGGGCGAGCTGGTGCGGTCCTTGTATTCACGAAGCTAAAGTAATTAAGGAATTAAATAACGAATATGGCGATAAGGGTTTGAATATACTTGGTGTTGCGGTGTGGGACGAGCCTGAAAACACTCGTAACGCTATCAAACGACATGAATTACCTTGGCAACAAATTATTAATGCTCAAGATATTCCAACAGATCTATATGGTATTACAGGGATTCCTCATATTATTATATTTGCGCCCGATGGCACAATTCTGTCGAGAGGTCTTCAAGGTAATGATTTAAAAGCTAAAGTAAAAGAGATTATGAGTAAAGCAAAATAATACTTTGTACTATAAATAAAAGCGACAGGCTACTTCCTAAAATGGTTGTAGCCTGTCGTCGTTTTATTTTATAATGTAGGGTTAATGGCTTTCAATCCCATTTTAGATGCTACTTTGAGCATGTGTGCGTAGGCAGCTTCACGTTCATTTGGAATTATTCCGTCTAAAATTGCATTTTTTATTTCTTCTTTTATATCACCAACTTGATGACATGGCGGTAAATTAAAGACTGTCATTATATCTTCACCAGTTACAGGAGGTTGAAAATTGCGAACTCTGTCTTTCTCTTCGAGTTCTACTAATTTACTTCTTACGAGAGCAAAATTATCAAGGAATCGACGTACTTTCTCCTGATTTTTAGATGTAATATCGGCTTCACATAGTGTCATAAGATCGTCGATGTCATCACCAGCATCAAAAAGCAAGCGACGCACGGCCGAGTCGGTAACAATATTTTCCACAAGAGCAATTGGGCGCATGTGGAGGCTCACAAGTTTTTGCACATATTTCATCTTCTCATTTAATGGGAATTTCATGTGCTTGAATATGCGAGGCACCATTTTCTCACCAACGAAGTTGTGATTATGAAATGTCCACCCAAGAGCATTATCATAGCGCTTGGTTACAGGTTTTGCAATGTCGTGAAGCAATGCACTCCAGCGGAGCCACACATTATCGGTTTTTTGAGCAACATTGTCGAGAACTTGCATTGTGTGATAAAAATTATCTTTATGACTGCGTCCATTGACAGTTTCGGTTCCTTTTAAATCGGCTAATTCGGGGAAAATAAGATCGAGCAAGCCACATTTATCGAGCAAAATGAATCCACGTGATGGCACGGCAGAATTCATAATCTTCATTAGCTCGTCCATGATGCGTTCTTTCGATATGATACCTATACGTTCACGATTATAAGCTATTGAATCAAATGTTTCGGGATAAATCTCAAAATTTAGTTGTGTAGCAAATCGTATTGCGCGCATCATTCTCAAAGGGTCGTCAGAGAAAGTGATATCGGGATCAAGAGGCGTTCTAATTATGCGCTTATTAATGTCTCCAATACCATCAAATGGGTCGATAAGTGTTGCATAATTTGAGGCGTTCACACTTATTGCCATAGCATTAATTGTGAAATCACGACGTTTTTGGTCATCATCGAGAGTGCCATCTTCCACAATAGGATTGCGGCTATCTTTATTGTAAGACTCACGGCGTGCTCCAACAAATTCGAGTTCAGTGCCATGATATTTTACTTGCGCAGTTCCAAAGGTTCTAAATACAGATAGATAAGCAGAACGTCCAAGAGATTTAGCAACAGCTTCTGCTATTTCTATTCCACTACCAACAGTCACAAAATCAATATCTTTTGATGCCCTTTTTAGAAAAATATCGCGTACATACCCCCCCACCACATAACAGGGGCGAGATATGGAGTCAGCTATTTCGCCAACGGAATGAAATATTTTGTTATTTAGATGCTCATTAATAAGCATCTTCATTTCGTCATCAATCATTTATATTATTATATCTAAATGTAAAGTTAATAAAGTTCGACAATTTCTTCAGGGAAATTTGTGATTTTTTCGAGCATATTTTTTCTCACAATATACGTGCTCTCCACACCTACTGCACCTACTGTAGGAATTACGAACTTTGGTTCTATTGCTATAACATTTCCCGCTTGCAAAATGTCCTTACTTCGTGGAGCGAGCACTGGCAATTCATTTATCTCAATGCCTATTCCATGACCAATAAAAGAAGCCTTTTGATTGTGTCCCATAAAGTAATCGTCGAGTCCTGCGCTTTTAACCATGTCGATAGTGTGATTATATATTTCGGAAGCAGCTACCCCATCATGAGCAAATGTAGATAACTCTTTGTGAATATCGATAGAAAGTGCATGAGCCTTGTGTGCCAGCTCACCAATATCGCCAACACTGAATACGCGTGTCATATCGGTCATATAGCCATTGAAATTTCCACCCATATCAATCATTATGGCCATTCCATGACGTATTTCGGTGCCGTTACAGCCAACAGGTAAGGATAGGCTTTGTCCTGCTCCACCCATTGCAAAATCGTAGGGTGATGGCGTGTCGGCATTGTTTCCACACAGAATGTTTCCCATAAAAATTTCCATTGAGTTTCCCGAAATGCGAAACTGGCCAAGACTACCTTCGAGGCGTAGTTTTCGCTCAATCTCTATTTGTAGCTCAACATCGGTCATTCCTTCGCGATATATCGACTTGATGTGATGATATGTTGCATCGTGATGAACTCCGCTTTCTTTCAATTTTAAGAGTTCATAATCGGTTTTTACAGCACGAGCCTGACGCATTATAGCAGAGCCATTAGATATTTTGGCATTTGGAAAAATATTTTCAAAGCGTTTTATTTCACTATATGTTGCGGTGTCGAGTTCAAGAGCTAAATTTTTGGGGAGAGCAATTCCCATTTTTAATAGTTCGTCAGTTATCTGTTCTGGTTTACGGATATATACAATGTTATTGCCAGTGAGTCCTACGGGGCGTTTTACAAAATATATTATTTCGCCTTTTTCAGTAATATAGGTGTATCCACCAAATACTCGTCCCGAAGTGTAATAAAGATTAGCATTATCACTTATAAGGATAGCATCTATATTAGTAGCCTTTAGTAAATTGCATATTTTTGAGGCTCTTAATTTTATTTCAGATAAAAAAGATTGTGGATACATTATACTTCAGATTTTAATTTCAAAAAATAACTTGCAAACTCGTTGAAACTGTCAAATGTTATTTCAGGATTTGAACATTTCCCAAATCCATAGCTTGCATATATAAATGGGATATTTGCACGATGAGTTTCATCGCAATCGCCTTGTGTGTCACCCATATATGTGGTAGCACTAAGATTGTGTTTTGCTATGAGGTGCTTTATGTTATCACTTTTTGGCTTAAGTGTTGCACCAAAAGTGAGAGTATCGGTAATATAATGAGTGATACCCGTATATTTCATAAAAATATTAAGTCCATTCTTACCACAATTGCTTATTAAAAATAGCTTATAGTGCTTTGCCAATTTTGCAATATTCTGCGCCATCGTATCATAAGGAATACCTCCAAGTATAGGCATCATTTTATCTTCTGTTACATCTAATAGAGATATGTATTCATCGGTGTTCACAGTCTTGTCGTCAGCAAATATTTCGTTGAAAATCACATCAATAGGCTTACCCATATAGCCGAGTAACTCCTCACGACTTATCTTCTTATCAATGCCAAGTTTGTCCGAGCATATATTCCACACCGTACTGTAAGATTCTGTAGCGTCCCAAAGTGTGCCGTCCATATCAAATATTATGCTGTCGATTGCATTCCAATTCACCATATAAAGAATTATTTGCGTGAGATATTGAAGCCCACATAAATTAGGGTGCAAAGATAGTCAATTATTAGCTATGGTAAAAAAATAGTTGACCTCGATATTTGTGCAAAATGCAATAAATATCGAGGCCAACAAAAAGTTTATTATATCAGGGCTTATTCTGTAACTTGATATATTGTGTGTTTACCACCTTCAATAGGTTGGTCGTTATTCACATCAAATACTTGTGCTGTTGGCAATTTCTTGAATGTAATATTACCAAGTTTCCAAGCCTCGAAGTCGTAGCATAGTTCAATGCTTACGCCCTCTAATGGATAGGCAAACCATGCGAGTCCATTATCGTCATTTGAAACGGTGTTGTAACCATTTTCAAGGCATTCGGTAGGAGCAAGTGTGATTTTATTGGAATTAAAAATAACCTTGTCATTGTTTGGTAGTGTAACATCTTCCAACTCTACAGGTATATTAGTGTTATACACTTGACTAACATTTACGCCCATATACCCTTTTAAGACCTTTTTAAGACTTAATTCGCCCCAAAGATGCATATCTTTGACTGCTAAAACGCCCATACTCTGACCTACAACATTAATTTCATTGACCTTTGTATCGCCAGCGATAATTTTTGATATTTCGATTAATCCACCACTCATAATATTTATGCTACTCTTTTCGTTAATAGCAAGTTCTTGTGCTGAAATGTGCCCTTTGACACTGATTGATGATTTATTGTTTGAAATAACAATTTGGTTACGAATATTCATAGAACAATCAGCATATACAATACCACCGTTATTAACTTTAATATCGTTAGCTGTTATTGCACCATTTGAATATAGAAGTCCTTGACCAATATTGATGTAATCTGCTTTTAATGAATTCATATAAGCACGTCCCTTAACCCCAACGCTAAATTTACCTACTTCTAATTCACCAGCACAATATAGCTCGCCTACAACTTGTAAATCTGTAGGGATATTAAGATTTGACATTGACTTGATTGTGGTTCCTCTATTAATTACTAAATCAAAGCCACCACTGAATTTCAATGTGCCATAATTAAGAATTGTCACATCATCTGGCATAGTCATAGCAGGGATTTCCAGTGTACCACCTTTAAGTACTACTATTTCATATTCGCTACCCCACATAGATTTTGTTACAATTAAAGACCCTTGAACATATACTGTGATTTTCTTTGCATTTCCACCGAGATATTCTATTTTTAAAGTATTATCTTTTTTTATAACATAGTTATTATGTTGTGAAATTTCGCCACCTTTCAATTCAATAGCTCTATCTGGGACACTTGGTTCGGGAGTCATAAAAGCCCAATTAGAATTTGGCTTAACTGAATCCCAATCATTAGCATCTGCCATAGCCTTAGTGTTTTGCTTGCCTTTTAATGAATTTTTAACCGTTGCGCCTTTAGTTACATCGGTTAATGCAAATCCAAATGGCATGCCATTTTCATCAATGCACTTATCAGAATTTTGATTTACGGCATATATCAAAGTTTGCTTATCTACCTTTATGAACCATGAAATATCCACTACATCAGAGGCATTAGGAAGCTCCATAGTAAATTCTTTTACAAATTTAGGATAGTGCTTATTATAAACTCTTGAATTAATGAAATTTACACGGCCATCAAATAAATCGGCGCGACAGTTTTCGGCAACGACAACGACCTTTGACTCTGAGCCACCTTGTTTCCATTTAAAACAAAGTTTTATATCCTTAGTAGAACCTAAAGCAATGGGTTGGATTCTAACTTTTAATTTATTACCTTCTATTTGATAATTTGCGTGAATGACAATATCATTATAATCATCATCACCATCTTTGGAGTCTTCAAATAGGATTGTTTGCCATAAGTTGCTATAAGATTGAGCAGCTTGACCCTCTGAATAAGTTATGTCGAGATTGTCATCGCCTCTTGACACAGCATCTTTAGGCACTTTAATTGATAATGGAGTGCTCGTACGAGCTAAAATCATACCATTATATGAAACTGTTGTGATGTATCCATCAACAATAGGCACTTGATAATCGGCAGTAGTAACAAGAGATGTTGCCTTTTCAAGTTTTTGTGAATCGGTTTCCTTATCAGGATTAAAAGAATGTTCATCAACGCAACTAATAAAAAGCATAAGCGTTAATGGCAGTAGCAGTAATAGAATGAACTTTTTCATAATATATTTTGAATGTGTTTTTTTTATATACTGTGCAAAATTAAGTATAATTATAATACTATCAAACATTTACATTAAAAAAAATCACATTATTTTTTAGATTATAAGAATGCTGTGTCGTTCTGTATATCGGCCTTTTCGGCAAGTTTTCGATATTCTTTAGTAGTTAAATAATGAGTAATACTTTCTACGTGCTTTATATTATGGAGATCAGTACCAATAAAATCAATCATTTTATTTTCAAGCAACCATTCCGCCATATTTTTCACATCTTTACCATAATATCCCGCAAAAGACAATAGATTTACTTGAAATAGGGTATCAGAATCATGAAGTTCGGCATATCTACTTGGCTTAGACATGTAATATTTATATCGTTCTGGGTGAGCTAAAATTGGGGAGTACCCTTTTAGCTTTAAGTCAAACAACATCTCATCGAGTTGCCAAGGCTCTTGAAGGAATGAATTTTCGACAAGGATATGATTATTAGGTAAAAGAAATATTTCATTATTCTTCACAATATTTTCAAAGAAGCCGTCAACACGATATTCGGCAGAATGCCCGATTTCAATATCAATTTTATTATCAGCAAGAGCCGTTTTTAGCTTTTCAAAGGCGGCTGTAATAATAGGCGGTGTATTTTCAAACGTGCTCATAGTAACATGAGGTGTAGCTAAAATACGAGTAATGCCCCACTCCATCATTTTACGGATAAGGAATAATGATGTTTCGACATTTTGAGAGCCATCGTCAATACCAGGCACAACGTGAGAATGGATATCGGTGGTATAAAATAGGGTATCTTTTTTAGAGCTTTTGTGAAAAAAATTCAACATATTGAAGTATTTTCGGTTTTAATGATACGCAAAGATAATATAAATGGAATCAATATGGAAATTTTTAAAAACTTCAATTTATAATCATTGTTTATTTTTGTTTCCCTAATTTTGTCGCTTCTAAGACTTAAAACTAATCATATATTAAATAGCTATGATTTGACAGAAGAAAATTATAATGCTAAAAAAAATTAGTTTTATAATTGTAAAATTACATAACTGAACAAGTGGCTCAACACTATTTTACAAATTCGTGCAACAAAAATTGCAAATTAATTTCTTTTATATAACAAAACGATTACTTTTGCATATTAAGATTATTTAGTAACTAATTGATAGCAGGTAATTACATTGAATTATAATCAATATTTAATATAAAAAAAATGAGCCGTACTTTAAAAATTAGAGACCTCACTCTGCGTGACGGTCAACAATCGCTTTTTGCAACTCGATTAAGTCAAGGAAGCATCGATAAATTGCTCCCTTATTATAAAGAAGCTGGGTTCTATGCTATGGAAGTGTGGGGTGGCGCAGTTCCTGATTCTGTAATGAGATACCTTGGAGAATGTCCATGGGAACGCCTTAACACTATCAGTGAAAAGATGGAGGGTAAATCTCTTCTTACTGCCCTATCTCGTGGTAGAAACTTATTTGGATATGTTCCTTATCCTAATAGCGTGCTTGAAGGTTTCTATAAGCAAGCTATGAAAAATGGTCTAAACGTTATGCGTATTTTTGATGCGCTAAATGACTTAGACAACGTAAAAGATTCTGTAAAACTTATTAATGCACTTGGTGGAATTTCTGATGGTGCTGTGTGCTACACAGTAGATCCTAAAGATGAAACAGCACCAGTGGAAACAGGATTCTTTAAAAAACTATTTGGAAGCAAAAGTAAAGAGGCCGAAAAGATTTTCACCGACGAATATTTTGTTGAAAAAGCTAAGGGGTTTGAAGCTCTTGGAGCCAAACTTATTACTATAAAGGATATGGCAGGATTGATTAATCCAGCACGTGCTGCCGCTCTCATACCTAAATTGAAAGCTGCCGTTAATATTCCTATCGATTTTCACACACACTGTACTCCAGGTTATGGCCTTGCATCATCTGTAATGGCTATGCTACACGGAGCTGATATATTAGATACCAATATTTGGTATTTTGGTGGTGGCTCAGCTGCTCCAGCAATAGAATTAATCTACGTTTTTGCCAATAAAATGGATATTAAAGTAGATGTTAACATGGAAGCCGTGTCTAAGATACGTAAAGACCTTAAAGGAATACGCGAGAGCCTAAAAGACTTTGACCTCGTGAAGAGTTTCCCAAAAGATTTTGATCCACTTACAGATACGATTCCTGCTGAAATTGATGCTCAATTTGACAAAGCAATAGCAGCAGCCAAAGCAAATGACGAAACGGCTATGCTTGATGCTTGCCACGCAATAGAAGAATATTTCAATTTCCCAAAACCTAACATCATCGTTAAAGATGCTGAGGTTCCTGGTGGAATGTACTCTAACATGGTAGCTCAGCTCAAATCTCTTGGTGCTGAAGATGTACTTGAAGATGCTATGAAACTTATTCCTAAGGTGCGTCGCGATGCTGGTCTTGTGCCACTCGTTACACCTACCAGCCAAATTGTAGGTAGCCAAGCAGTGTCGCTTGCAATGGATAGAAAAAAAGGAAATGCCGATTACACTAACACGTCTAATCAATTTATTTCATTAATAAAAGGAGAATACGGCAAAACACCAGTGCCTGTTGACCCCGATTTCCGTGAGAAAATCACTGGCAATCGTAATGAACAACCCTATAACGTTGCATCATATAAAGAGCCAGAAAATCCAGTATTGCCAGAATTTGGTGGAGTAAAATTAGCCAAGACCGAAGAAGAATTTTTATTATTAGAACTTCTTCCAAGTGTAGCAACAGGATTCTTGCGTAAACGTCGCGAAACAGAATATGCTGCATCAAAACCAGCATCGACTGAAAACGTAGTTGAAGAAGTAGCAGAAGCACAAGCTCCAATTACTGGACCGACTCTTATCTCACCAATGGGTGGCAAAATCATAGAAATAGCTGTTAAAGAGGGTGATGTTGTAAAAAAAGGCACAAGATTACTCGTATATGAAGCTATGAAAATGGAAAATGACATCAGTGCCGACCGTGACCTTACTATCAAGAAAATATTCGTTAAACCTAATCAAATTATTGGTGGTGACGAAATATTGATAGAATTTGTCGACTAAAAGCATTGTTTGTAACATATTGCGGTAATATTTGTAAAAAGCATGCAAATTAATTTTTGTATTTTAAAAAAGTATTCGTAAATTTGCAAACCATTACAAATAACCGCGCTACCAACGTGGGAACTATTGATAAAATTATAAATAAAGAACATAACAATGAAAAAAGACATCCATCCAGCAAACTACCGTGAAGTAGTATTTAAAGATATGTCAAACGACGAAACTTTTATTACACGTTCAACTGTAGTCGCTAAGGATACAATCGAAATTGATGGTGTTACTTATCCATTAGTAAAACTTGAAATCACAAGTGCTTCTCACCCTTTCTTTACAGGAAAGCAAAAATTGGTAGATACCGCTGGTCGTGTAGATAAGTTCATGAGCCGTTACGGTGACCGCAAAAAGAAATAAAATTCTATATTATAGAGAATATTAAAAAGAATCCCCAATTATCGAATATGATAGTTGGGGATTCTTTTGTATTAATTATAGAGCCTCATAATAATTTATATAGGCTTGATTAACTTTTCGGATTCCTCCTTGTGTTGGGTAATCGCCAGAGAAATACCAGTCACCAGGATTATTTGGGATTGACTTATGCAAGCCTTCAAGAGTTTGATATACTATTTCAACTTCGGCTTCAGTATCATCGGGTGTCAACATCTCGGCTATTTTGCGAGAAACTTCTTCGTCGGTGAATGGAGCGTAAATTTCTTTCACTGAATTTACATAATTTGAGGTATTGAGCATCTGTGCTTTGCAATTATTATACACCTCGTCAATAATAGATTCCATGCCACGCTCTTTTAGTAACTCAATAGCTGCACGGAACGCACAAAATTCGTTCATACTCGACATGTCTATTCCATAATAATCGGGATAACGCACTTGTGGCGAAGATGAAACTACAACGATTTTTTTAGGATGAAGACGATCGAGCATTCTTATTATCGATTGTTTCAGTGTAGTACCTCTAACAATACTGTCATCAATCACAACAAGATTATCGGCACCATTCTTCACGATACCATAGGCAACATCATAGACATGTGCAGCAAGGTCGTTTCGTGATTCTCCTTCAGCTATAAATGTGCGTAATTTTATATCTTTAAATGCAATTTTTTCAGTACGCACACGCTCCGTAACAATTTCAGATAACTTAGCCTGATAATTAGCATCATTTGTATTTAGTGCTGAAATATCTTTTACTTTCTGCTTTGATAGATAACGTTCGAGCCCTTCTGCCATACCTAAATATGCAACTTCAGCAGTATTTGGAATAAAAGAGAAAAGGCTGTTTTTAAGGTCATAATTTACTGATTGCAAAATTGCTGATGTCAGTTCAATACCAAGTTGTTTCCTTTCCTTATAAATATCAGCATCACCACCACGAGAGAAATAGATACGTTCAAATGAACATCGTTGATTTACGCCTTCACCAAGAATATCAGTTATTGCTACTTCGCCATTTTTAGTAACAGTGATTGCCGAACCAGGCGTTAACTCCTTTACTTGTTCTATGCTTAAGTTCATCACCGTCTGTATCACAGGACGTTCTGATGCTACAACAACAATTTCATCATCGGCATAATAGAAAGCAGGACGAATCCCATTTTTATCTCTAAGGACAAACATATCGCCACTACCCACAACGCCACATATCACAAACCCACCATCCCATAGTTGAGATGCAGGACTTAGGATATTCTGTACACTGATATTATTCTCTATTGTAGTTGCAAGATCTTTTCCTTCTACATTTTTAGCCTTATACTCATCATAAACTCTTTGATGCTCCTTATCGAGTGCATGACCAAGTTGTTCGAGCAATATTACTGTATCGGAACACACACGCGGGTGTTGTCCCTGAGAAACGACAGAATCGAAAATATCCTCGACATTTGTCATATTAAAATTTCCACAAAGCATTAAGTTTCGTGAACGCCAATTATTGCGTCTAAGGAAAGGGTGAACATAAGAAATGCCCTTTTTTCCTGTGGTACTATATCTCAAATGCCCCATATACACTTCACCAGCAAATGGCAAATCGTTGCATTGGTCGGTTTCGGGAAAACATTCAATCTGTTTTCTCACATTACTGAATATTTCTTGAATAGCACCAGAGCCAAGCCCACGTTCTCTAAAAATATATTCATTTCCTGGAGCAACATTTAATTTTACACAACCAAGTCCAGCACCTTCTTGCCCACGGTTGTGTTGCTTCTCCATCAACAAATATAACTTATTAAGGCCGTAAAAGCACGATCCATATTTTTCTTTATAATAACTTAGTGGTTTTAGCAATCTAATCATTGCTATGCCACATTCATGTTTCAATATTTCCATTCACAAAGAGAATTAAAGCAGATGTATTTATATTTTGTAGTTTTTGTCATTTTATCTAATGAAGAGCAATTCACGATATTTAGGGAGTGGCCACATTTCATTGTCAACCATTAACTCAAGTTTATCGATATGATAGCGAATCTCGTCCATTAAAGGGTGTACATTATCATGATATGCGATAGCTTTTTCACGCTCACTCTCTATCACATTTGCCACCTTTCGAGCCTCAACCATCACATTTACTTTATCCTTAATCACACACATGTGTTCTGCCATTGATTCAATCATAATCATATCTTGATTGGCAATTTTATCGCCTTGTGCTTTGGGGAATAGGTTCTTAATCTTATACACATTGTCAAGCAATACCGATTGGTAACGCGTAGCTACTGGTAATATATGATTTAGAGCAAGATCGCCAAGTACGCGAGCCTCGATCTGAATTTTCTTTGTGTACATTTCCCACTTAACTTCGTTACGTGCCTTTAGCTCAATTTCGGTGAATACGCCAGCACTCTTAAACATCTCAACACTGCTTTTTGAAAGGTAAGCATCAAATATTTTAGGTACACTAATTTCGCAATCAAGACCACGCCTTGCAGCCTCAACTTTCCATTCATCGCTATATCCATTGCCATCGAAGTGTACAGGTTTAGATTTAATTATAAGTGTCTTCACCTCTTCGAGAATTGCGTGTTCTAAAGTTTCACCTTTAGATAATCGCATATCAATCATTTTCTTGAAATCTAATAATTGATCGGCAACAGCAGCATTTAGTGCAATCATTGCCGATGCACAATTTGCCGAAGACCCAACAGCACGAAATTCAAATCTATTTCCTGTGAAAGCAAATGGAGATGTACGATTACGGTCGGTGTTATCTATTAGGAGTTCGGGGATTTGCGATACATTGAGTTTCAGTCCCTCCTTACCCGATAGGTTTATTAGTTCATCTTTGTCACTTTTTTCAAGCTTATATAGCATTGCCGAAAGTTGCGCTCCCATAAACATTGATATAATTGCAGGAGGAGCTTCATTCCCACCAAGACGGTGACCATTTGTTGCCGAAGAAATAGATGCCTTTAATAGACCGTTATGCTTATGCACAGCGGCCATTACGTTTACAATAAATGTTATAAATTGAAGATTTTCTTTTGGTGACTTGCCTGGTGCAAAAAGTTGCACTCCTGTATCGGTACCAAGACTCCAATTATTATGTTTTCCCGAACCATTCACACCATCAAAAGGCTTTTCATGAAGTAGGACACGGAAATTATGGCGACGTGCCACTTCACTCATAAGCGACATGAGTAATAGGTTGTGGTCATTTGCCAAATTCATTTCTTCATATATCGGAGCAAGTTCAAATTGATTAGGAGCTACCTCATTGTGTCGTGTCTTGGCTGGAATACCCAGTTTATGACATTCAATTTCCAATTCGAGCATAAAAGCCTCAACTCTTGATGGAATTGAGCCAAAATAATGATCTTCTAATTGTTGGTTTTTGGCACTTTCATGCCCCATTAGAGTGCGACCAGTCATCAATAAATCGGGACGCGCTGAATATAAAGATTCGTCAACAAGAAAATATTCTTGTTCCCACCCCAAATAAGATATTACATGCTTCACCTTGCTATCAAAGAGCCTGGCAACAGCTGCGCCAGCCTTATCAACACTATTTATAGCCCTTAGTAGAGGTGTTTTATAGTCGAGTGACTCTCCAGTATATGAAATGAAAATTGTAGGAATACACAGTGTGTTATCCATAAGAAAAGCTGGCGAAGAAATATCCCACGCCGAGTATCCACGAGCTTCAAAAGTGTTACGAATACCACCATTAGGAAAACTTGAAGCATCGGGTTCTTGTTGTACTAATAATTTGCCACTAAATTCTTCAACTACTCCCCCCTTGCCATCATGATCAATAAAAGAGTCATGTTTTTCGGCAGTACCATCAGTTAATGGATGAAACCAGTGTGAATAATGTTTAGCCCCGTTGTCAATAGCCCATTTTTTCATTCCAGCAGCTACGGTATCGGCTATTTCACGACTAAGAGGTTCTTTATTGTCAATTGCATTAACTAAAGCATCATAAGTTTTCTTTGGAAGGTATTCAAACATCTTTGCTCTATTGAATACATACTTTGCATAATACTCAGTTGGGCGTTCTTTTGGAATCTCCACATGAACAGCCTTTCTGTCGTAAGCCTCCCCTACTACTTTAAATCTCAATTTTGACATAATCTCTTTATTTATAATATATAAATTCTTTTTATTAAAAACTTATTGCGATTGCAAAATGTATTCACCATCAAATATCGTTACGGCATCTCCAGTAAGATAAACATGGTTATTACTTTCGTCCCACTTAACACGCAAATCACCACCTAATAAATGAAGGAGTACATCTCTCCCACATTTTCCATTTATTACACCAGCCACAAGCACAGCACAAGCACCTGTTCCACAAGAAAGTGTTTCGCCACTTCCTCGTTCCCACACACGCATCTCAATTTCATCATCACATATTACCGATGCAAATTCAATATTTGCTCCATCTGGGAATATTGGATTACTTTCGAGCATGCGCCCCATTTCCTTTACGTCAATATATGAAAGATTACTAACAAATAACACTCCGTGCGGATTTCCCATTGACACAGCAGTTATTGATAATTTTCCATCTGGCGTGGTAACATCTTTAAAAGAATAAGAGGGCTCTCCCATATCCACCGTTATGCTTTCGACATTGTCATCAACAATGTTGCGCGTTATTGTCTTTACACCTGCAAGAGTTTCAAGAGTTATAACCTTATTTCGGCATAGACCTTTATCATACACATATTTTCCAATACATCTTGCAGCATTTCCACACATCTCCCCCTCAGAGCCATTTGCGTTAAAGATACGCATCTTGAAATCAGCTATTTGAGAAGGTAATATCGCTATAAGTCCATCAGAGCCAACCCCTTTGTGCCTGTCACTGATTTGCACAGCAAGGCTCTCTAAATGCGGAGGGCAGGTTGTGATTGCATTAATATAAATGTAATCATTACCTGCCCCGTGCATCTTAGTAAACCTAATACTGTTCATTATCTTCACTTAGTTATTTTCATTACAAGTGGATTTATTTGCAAAATTACCAAAAATAATTGGAAAACAACATAGAAGATAACCACAAATCAAAGCAAAATAAAAAATCAAATATATAACACATTGCTATGATTTGCATTTTGAGTGCGTACTACAGCAATTTATATCCCATTGATTTATAACGCATTACAGACGCATCACAGGGTGTACGCACGGTACGCACAGTACGCACCCTTTTTCCGCATTTTACTGATTTAGTGCATATTACAAAGATAAGCTCCTACTGTGTGATTTCGTTTCAAAAAAGGGAAATTCAACCATTATTAATTCTTTTACTTTATTGTTAGTAAAATATTCCACTTTTTGTTTATACCTTTATCAACTGAATTTATTAATATCTAATATACAATATTTTATAACTTATGAAGTATCTATTTTATTCACTTATTCTATCGTTGACACTGCTTGCCACAACATCGTGTGCCAATGCTAATGCAACAACAAATCCCAGTGCTAATACAAATGATGATGTCATTTTGCACGCATGGACTTGGTCATTCAACACAATAAAAGACAATATGAAAGATATTGCCGATGCTGGATACACTTATGTTCAGACATCTCCAGCCAACGAGTGCATAGTTGGCGACAATGGTGGCAAAGAACTCTTTGGCAAAGGTAAATGGTATTACCATTATCAACCAACCGATTGGACTATCGGGAATTATCAATTAGGTAATAGAGACGAATTTAAGGCGATGTGTGACGAAGCAAAAAAATATGGCATTAAAATCATAGTTGATGTCCTACCTAATCACACAGCTATTGATCGTACAAAAATTTCGGCACGCATGGATAGTGCCGTTGGTGGACGTGAAAACTTATTTCATGCTAATGGACTCACCCCAATCACCGACTATAACGACCGTTTTCAATGCACAACAGGCGAAATGGGAGGTCTTCCTGATGTAAATACCGAGAATCCCGATTTCCAATATTATTACATGCAATATGTCAACGACCTTATTGCCTGTGGCGCTGATGGATTTCGCTACGACACTGCAAAACACATAGGATTGCCCACCGACCCACTCGACAAGAAGGCTAAGCAAAACGATTTTTGGGACATAGCTACAGGTCGCAAAGCGGTAAAAGGCTTGACACTTTCTGTTCCCGAAGATTCTCTATTTATATATGGCGAAGTACTTCAAGACAAGAACGTAAAAGAAACCGAATATGCCGAATATATGGACCTCACAGCAAGTGCCTATGGCCATGTGCTTCGCAATATTCTTAATGCACACAACGCAAAGGCTGATAGCATCTTGAACTGGAATCACAGTTCAGAGCCAAAGAATCTCGTAACATGGGTAGAATCACACGACACCTATTGTAATGCTCATGAATCGGCTGGATTGACTGATGATCAAATTCGCTTAGGTTGGGTTTTCCTTACTGCTCGCCAATTTGGCACACCCCTGTTTTACTCACGCCCCGATGGGAACACAAAGGAAAACGTTTGGGGAAACAATCTCATAGGAGCACGAGGGAACGACTCATTTAAGCACCCCGAAGTTATTGCAGCTAATAAGTTCCGTAAAGCCATGCACGGACAGCCCGAAAAGCTATTTTTCTCAAACAATAATCAACAAATAGAAATAGCTCGCGGAACTGCAGGTGTAGCCCTTATCAACCTTGCAACTACTAATTCGCCAATATCTTTAGCAACCACGCTACCTAATGGCACATACACCGATGCCGTGAGTAATGCGACATTCACAGTAAAGAATGGTACACTCAAAGGTAAGATGAGCCCACTCACCACCTACATTTTAATGGTAAAATAAATTTAACAAATCAGAATATTGACACACAAAAAAAGGTTGCATCAACTAAATGATACAACCTTTTTTGTGTCGATATGAAAAGTTATTTTATAATAACCTTTGTTGGATTACAATTATTAACCTTAACGAAATATACTCCACTTGCAAGGTCACTAAAATTCGAAAGTTCCTTTAGGATAGTTGTCTTTAACTTTATATCAACTGTATAAACCTATTCTTTAGGAATGTCATCAGAGCCTTGTTCCCACAATTCGTAATTACTATTATATTTTCGATATTTAGTTTTAATCTTATTGATATTATAACTAATACTAAACGATACACCTCGTATGTCATATTTATTTGTATGGTAAATCGATGTATTCATATAATTTTTTCGAAACCAAGGTGTATATCCTTTTGATGTGAGATCGCTACCCGAAAGTGATAGTCTAAGTTTATCTTTAAGAAGATTTAGTGATACCCCAGCATTGAGTAGAAACGCTGCTCCATAATGAGTCATCATTTCATCATGTGGCGTGGTGTAATTTATCATCACATAAGCCGATAGATTTTTTGTAAAAGAGTAGTTGAATGACACGTAGAAAGTACCATAGATTTTAGATTCTGTAATAAGAGTATTCTGAAATGTATAACTACATTTAGGGAATATAACTTGTGCATTTATCCCTAAGTTTATGTTTTTCTGATTATTATAGAAATAATCAGCTGTTATATTAAACTCTTGCGAATTACTTAGATTCTTGGGCATATAAACCATTGAATTATCAACCAAGTCAGTTATCCAACGTATCGGGTTCTTTGTTCTTAAATAAAACGCTGTTAAAGATATATCCTTCATATTGAACGTTAATTCATATTTATCAGACGTAGAAATACTTAAATTCGGGTTTCCCTGTGAAAAATGTAACGAGTCGCTATATACAATCATTGGATTCAATTCTCCAAGAGTAGGTCTTTTTACTCTTTTTGAATATCGTGTAGCAACACTTATGTTATCATTAAATTTGTATGATAAACGCAGTTTTGGTAAAAGGTTGGAATAATCTTTTGTGGTTATATTGATGTTAGAAATATTATTGTATTCATATCTCAAACTGAAATCTGCCTTTAATTTACCCCATAATTTTTCAAATGAATAAAATGATGCAAAATATTTACTCTTTCTGCAATTCTCAGTATAATCTGCACCAATAAAGCTACTTGTGTTCCCATTTGTAATAGCTCCTTCCACTCCAAAAGTCTCTTTATCACTTCCAACAAAGCTAAAATTGTATTTCCCTGTAAATGAATAGATATCGTAGCTACCTTTGTTTTTTAATAAAAGATTAGATATTGAGCCTTCACTAAAAACTTTTGAATTTCCATTGTCGTCGGATTTGCGATTAGTGTAGCTGAAATCCAAATCTATAGATTGTTTATTAGCAAAATTAGATGTATAAGCTACTTCTATTGTATTCCAATATGTGTGAGGTTTATGAGTTATTTCACTAAAAAAGTTACTGTCGGTTGTGGGATTAAAGCCAGTAATAGCATGATTTATTTTGTCTAACTTATTTGATAGGGTAAATTGTCCATTGTATTGAAGATATAATGTGTTGTTTTTGTTTATAACATAGTTAAATCCTGAGAATACAATAATGTCATTTGCTTTTCTGCTACTGGCTTTGTCTGAATTAATAGTCTTCAGTAGCAAAGTTTTTTCATACACTTTTTCTTCATCAGTTGAATAATCCAGAGAATTATTATAAGCATAAGAAACAGAGGTGTTATTTGATAATTTTCCACTCTTAATATTAAAATTTAGAATTGACGTATTGGAAACCTTTCTACAAATATCTAAATAATTAGAGAATCTCACCCCCACATAATCTTTTAATGGTTTAGTGGTTTCAATCTTTATTACACAATTAATTTGTGAATTATATTCCGATCCTGGTTGCTTAATTATTTCGATTGATTTTACATTATCCGATTGCAACATATATAATTCTGAATTGTTGGTCACTTTTCTTTCATTTACATAGATAGTTGGCTCTCCAGCCCCTGCTATCATAACTTTATCTTTCATAAATACAAAGACACCTGGCGTTCTTCCTAACATATCAATGTAAGTCCCCGTTTTCGATAAATAGCTACCTTGAATATTGTTGATTTTATAATTGCCTCCATCTCTAGATATATTCATTTTCTTTCCCAAAACGACAACCTCTTGAAGTTCAACAGATTGATCTTTAACAAAATTAGCCTCTTTAATTTTTATGTTGGAGCTATTTTCTACATTATATTCATTTATTATAGATTTATATCCTGATGCTGATAAGGTTAATACTATTCGTCTATTAGCATTCATTTCAAAGCTGAAGTTTTTGTCTAAAAATGTTGCTTGAATAGAATCTGAATCTGAAACAATTTTCAGAGTATAAGGCTCATTTATTTTTAGACCCGTAACAGATCCTGATATTCTTACATTTGCATAAATTGATACCATATAAAATGTAAAAATAAAAGACAAAATTAGTTTTTTCATAAAGATTCTAATTTTTAGTTCGTTATATTTCATAATATCGCCATTGCTATTTATAGGCATAAATCACGAAGTCTCCGTTGTGAAAAAAACGCTGTTTTTAATGGCATTTATTTATTTTTTCAAAAATAATGATAAATTTACTACCACCACTACTTAT
>JAVWYO010000003.1:0-53054 GCA_036661515.1 Muribaculaceae bacterium
TTCTTGCGTACATACATGATGGATGCAAAGGTACATTTTTTCGCTTGCGCCACCCGAATCACCCAAATAATAATTGTAATATACTGATTTTCAGCGAACGCAATATGATGGCGCAGAAAAGTGATGAAGTCAGGAAAATGGCGTGGCAATACGCACCCTTTTTTCGCATGCACACATCTATAATACCTGCTATCTTTGTAATACGCAATTAATCAGCTAAATACAAAAAAAGGTGCGTACTGTGCGTACAGTGCGTAATCCACATTTTCTTCGTAGATTTTTGAATATAAACAAAAGAACTCCCCACAACAAAAGAGTCATGAGGAGTATATTACTTGTACCCGAGAACGGACTTGAACCGATATGGAGGTGAATCCACTGGAACCTGAAACCAGCGCGTGTACCAATTTCGCCACTCGGGCACATACGTTATTGAAATAGCAAAATTATATAATATTTTGCTTGAAAATACTATTTTGTGCCTTTTTTTGCGAAACAAAATAAAAACGATTTTGTTTAGTCCAAAATCTCGGCAAAGTTGGTAAAAATCGCATAACTGTTATGCCGTTTAGCAAAAAAAATATTACATTTGTTAAGACTAAAATTATATTTCATGATAACATTTACAATTTGCCTTTTGGTGCTTATAGTAGGGTATTTCACGTATGGACGTTTAATGGAACGTGTCTTTGGCCCCGATGACCGCAAAACCCCAGCGCTAACTATGGCTGACGGTGTGGATTATATACCTTTACCCACGTGGAAGATATTTATGATTCAATTCCTTAACATTGCAGGATTAGGCCCAATTTTTGGAGCAATAATGGGAGCTAAATTTGGTGTTTCATCTTATCTTTGGATTGTATTAGGTAGTATTTTTGCGGGAGCCACCCACGATTATTTTGCTGGAATGCTTTCTATCCGTCATAAAGGTGAAAGCCTGCCAGAAATCATTGGCCGATATCTTGGGTTACCAACAAAACAAGTAATGCGCGGATTTACAGTTATTTTAATGATACTTGTCGGTGCAGTTTTCGTTGCAGGTCCTGCTGGGTTGTTAGCAAAATTAACCCCTGAAAGTTTAGATACCACATTTTGGATTATTGTGGTATTTATCTATTATATTCTTGCAACATTGCTTCCCGTAGATAAAATTATTGGCAAGATATATCCTATATTTGCCGTCGCATTACTGTTCATGGCTGTTGGCATTCTCGTAATGCTTTATGTGCATAATCCTGCTTTACCTGAGATATGGGACGGATTGAAGAACACAAATCCCGACGCAGCACAATTACCAATATTCCCAATCATGTTTGTAAGCATTGCTTGTGGTGCAATTTCTGGCTTTCATGCCACACAAAGTCCATTAATGGCACGTTGCATGACATCTGAACGTCATGGCCGACCAGTATTTTATGGAGCGATGATTACTGAAGGAATTGTAGCACTAATATGGGCAGCAGCAGCAACATTCTTTTTTCACGAAAATGGAATGGGAGAAAACAACCCTTCGGTAATAGTAGATTCTATTACTAAAGGATGGTTAGGTGCCATTGGTGGTGTATTGGCCATCTTGGGTGTCATTGCGGCTCCTATTACATCAGGAGATACCGCATTTAGGTCTGCAAGACTGATTGTAGCCGATTTTCTCGGAATAGAACAAAAGAGTATGCGACGTCGTTTATATATTTGCATTCCGATGTTTACAGTAGCTATCGCATTATTGCTTTATAGCATGCGCGATGCTGATGGATTTAACTTGATTTGGCGCTATTTTGCATGGGCAAATCAAACCTTAGCAGTATTTACTTTATGGGCAATTACAGTTTATCTGGTAATCTCTAAAAAACCGTATTGGATTACATTGATACCAGCATTATTTATGACATGTGTATGCACTACATATATTTGTATTGCACCCGAAGGATTAGCTCTCCCGCACACTATATCATACGCTATTGGCATTGCTTGTGTAATTATTGCAATTGTATGGTTCTTCATTTGGCTTGACAATCAAAATAAAAAACTATCTTTGCAACGAAAAAGAAAAAATTAAATTCAAAAAATTATATGGAAATTATTAAACCAGGGAAATTTGTAGAACTTACTTATGACCTTTATGAAGTAGCTGAACCTCAAGAGGTTTTAATGTATAGATACACAGTAGAAACTCCCGATGCCTTTGTATACGGAATGGAGAGCGGAATGCTCGAATCATTTGCTAAAGCAATTAATGGACTAAAGGTAGGCGAAAAATTTGACTTATTATTTGGAGCAGATCAAGCATTTGGAAATTACCTTGATGAATACGTAATGGAATTTGACCGTGAAATGTTTATGGTTGATGGCGAATTTGATGCCGAGCGCATTAAGGTAGGCAATGCAATAGAAATGATGACTGCCGAAGGACATCGCGTTCCTGGTGATGTTTTGGAAGTTACAGAGAATAAAGTAAAAATAGACTTTAATCACCCATTAGCTGGACAGAGCATTCACTTTGTAGGTGAGGTGAAAACTGTGCGTGATGCAACGCCCGAAGAACTTGAGCCTAAACATTGTGGCTGTGGTTGCGGTGACAACGAGCATGGCGATTGTGATTGTGGTGATGGTTGCGGTGAAGGCTGTGGAGAAGGTTGCAATTGCCACTAAGTAAAAAATACTTATAAAATATATTCGGCTCAATCGGTTTTTTACTGATTGAGCCGAAGTTTTTTATTGATATATCTTTATTTTTCATAATAATACAAAAGGTTTTTTCATTTTAATTTCTTATGTTTGTGATTAAATAGTAATTCAGATAATGTAAATAGTCCAAATTATCTATTAAACCGATTTATTGTAGTTAATCATGACGCCCTATAAACTAACTCCACAGGAAGAAGACCAGCTTGTTGAATCACAATTTCAAGAGTTGCTTAACGGCTATTTAGCAAGTAATCACCGCAAGAAAGTGGAGATTATAGAACGCGCATTCCGTTTTGCCAAAGAGGCACATAAGGGGATACGTCGCCGTTCTGGCGAGCCTTATATCCTTCACCCTATTGCTGTCGCAAAGATTGTAAGCGGAGAGATTGGACTTGGCTCAACATCGATATGCGCAGCACTGCTTCATGACGTGGTTGAAGATACCGAATACACGGTTGAGGACATAGAATCACAATTTGGCAAAAAGACAGCATCTCTTGTTGCTGGTCTTACCAAAATTTCAGGAGGCATTTTTGGAGATAAAGCATCGGCACAAGCCGAGAATTTCAGAAAACTGCTACTTACAATGGCCGACGACATACGCGTTATTCTTATCAAAATGGCTGATAGATTACACAATATGCGTACTCTTGGTTCAATGCTTCCAAGTAAGCAATATAAGATAGCAGGAGAAACACTATACATTTATGCACCGCTTGCATATCGTCTTGGATTATTTGCAATAAAGACAGAACTTGAGGATCTCAGTTTTAAATATGAGCACCCCGAAGCATATAGTGCAATAAGTAAGCAGATTTCGGCAACAGAAGCCCAGAGAGAACAAATATATGAACGGTTTGCTATTCCAATAAAAGAGCGGTTAGACAAGATGGGGCTATCTTATGACATGAAAGCACGATTAAAATCGGTGTATTCAATATGGAATAAGATGGAAACAAAACATATCCCTTTTGATGAGGTATATGACCTATATGCTGTAAGAATAGTCTTTGACTGTCCTAAGGAAGAAGATGAAAAGCGAATATGCTGGAGTATATATTCAGAAATTACAGATCAATATGCTTTGCACCCCGACAGGACTCGCGACTGGCTTAGCACTCCAAAAGCTAATGGATATAAAGCACTACATCTAACGGTGATGGGGGTTGATGGAAATTGGATTGAAGTTCAGATACGTAGCACTCGAATGGACGAGATGGCTGAGCGCGGATTTGCTGCTCACTGGAAATATAAAATTGGTGAGGGGGAAGAGGAATCGGAACTTGCAGCCTGGCTAAAAACAATTGAAGAGATATTAAATAACCCTGAACCAAATGCTATTGATTTTTTAGATACAATCAAGTTAAATCTTTTCTCGTCAGAGATTATGGTGTTCACTCCTAAAGGTGAAATTATAACTCTCCCAAAAAATTCAACTGTGCTCGACGTTGCATTTAATCTACACACACAATTAGGAACTCATTGTATTGCGGGAAAGGTTAATCACAAACTTGTACCTCTTTCTAATAAATTACAAAGTGGAGACCAAGTAGAAATATTGACATCGCACTCGCAGCAACCTAAGGAGGAGTGGATCGACTATTTAGCAACAGCAAAGGGTAAAGCCCGACTTCGCACAGCATTGCGAAAAGATCGTAGACAAATCATTGAAATTGGAGAACAAAAATTTAACGAAATTATTGCAGCACACAATATAACATTAACAAATGAAGTCCTAACAAAAATCATTGGTGCAAAGCATGTGCTGAACCGTGACGAATTATTTTTATTACTTGGTAACGGAGAAATAACTCTAACTGACCAATTTATTAAAATAATTACGAAGTCTAATGACGGAATCTTCTCAAAACTACTTCGTAACCCATTTGGTACATCAAAACCTAAGACCAAAGATGAGATACCTAAGACTCAGATAAAAGAGACAATTAATCCAAAAGAGACATATATATTAAAATCAGCAAAAGGGAAAAGCAACTATTCCATTGCCGAATGCTGTCACCCAATTCCTGGTGATGACGTGCTTGGATATATTGAAGACGACAATAACGTTATGGTGCATAAGCTAACTTGCTCCACAGCTATGCGATTGAAAAGTAGCTATGGAGGACGATTACTTTCAACAAAATGGGAAGAAACTCATACCGATAAATTCGTTGTAAATATTAAGATGGAAGGAATTGACAGAATCGGTATTCTACAAGAAATAACTCAAATAATATCGAATACATTAGCTATAGATATGAGACGACTCAATATTGATGCTGATAATGGCGTTTTCAAAAGTCAACTCGTTGTCTTAGTGAAAGACACAAGTGTGGTGACTACGCTATGTCGAAAGTTAAAAAAAATTAAGGGCGTGAAAGTTGCTACGCGTGTCGATGATTAGATTGTTTTAAACTAAAAAGGACTTATTATGATGTCATCAATATTCACTAAAAAAAATATAGTTAGGGGATTATTCTTTGTCGCTACGGTATTAATTATATCATTTTTTCTACCACGTACCGATAAATTTGAATATGATTATTCTCTTGGTAAGCCATGGTCTTATTCTCTACTTACAGCCCCTTTTGACATACCAATTAACTTAGATTCATTAAGCGTACAAAGAGAAAAGGATAGTATTAATAGCAATTTTATTAATATTTACAAGCATGATGAATCTATCGCAAAACGTGAAATAGGTGAACTTTCCACTAATTTGGCTAAAATTGGAGCCAGCACAAGCGATTTACTCATTATAACCAACACGGTCGCACAAATATATAAAAATGGAATAATTGATAGCAAAACTTACGACGACGTAGTTACTGGCAAACAACCTAATCTACGATATATCATTAATAATGTGGTGACACCAATTCCCACTGATGACATGCTATCACCAAAACGTGCATACGCCCTTATTGACTCAATACTGCCCGACTGGGCACTGCAAGAGGCAATGGATAATGCACACATTTCCGATTATATTTTACCAAACATTGTCGAGGATTCTATAATTTCAAGTAAGCTACGTAATGAATTATATCAAAAGGCGTTAGCTCCCATTGGAGTAATGCAACAAGGTGAACGCATAATTGATCGTGGCGATATTGTAACGCCTCAATTATATACAATGCTTAAGACATATCAACAAATGATGATAGATCGTGACCAATCAGTAAAAGGCGCACACTATCCGCTTGTAGGACAAATCGTCATTGTCACAATCTTAATAGCATCATTATATTTATTTCTAATGCTATTTAGGTGGCGTTTCTTTGATGATTTACGCAAAATGAGCTTCGTAATGCTCTTATTAACGGGTTTTACTATATTTGCATTTCTCGTTGCTAAAAATTTTACCTATGGAATTTATATAGTTCCTTTTGCGGCAATTCCAATAATAATAACAATATTTTTTGATTCTCGTACAGCTCTGTTTGTACATATCACTGAAGTATTTATATGTACACTTGTAGCGACTTTCCCGCTTGAATTTATATTCCTTCAATTTGTTGCAGGTATTACTGCAATCAACGCCCTCAAAGAATTATCAAAGCGGTCAGAGCTAATAAGATGTGCGATATTTATCTTTTTGGCGTATGCCGTTACTTATTCGGCACTCGATATAGTGAAAGAGGGGAATATAGATAATATTAATTTTAGGATATTTGGCTATTTTGCTGCTAATGCCGTATTGCTTTCATTCACATATATATTGATTTTTGTCATAGAGAAATTATTCGGTTTTATATCCACTGTAACCCTCGTTGAGCTATCCGATGTGAATAATAGTGTGTTACGCGAGCTATCAGAAGAGTGCCCAGGTACATTCCAACATTCATTACAAGTGTCTAATCTCGCAGCAGAAGCTGCACATAGGATTAATGCAAATGTGCAATTAGTGAGAACTGGAGCATTATATCACGATATTGGTAAAATTAGTAATCCAGCTTTTTTTACTGAAAATCAACACGGTGTTAATCCTCACTCGGCATTAACGCCTGAGCAAAGTGCAGCGATTGTTATAAACCACGTGTTTGATGGCATAAAGAAAGCAGATAAAGCAAAGTTGCCTAATGTTATAAAGGATTTTATTACGCAGCATCATGGTAAAGGAAAAGCAAAATATTTTTACACAATAGCATGTAATAATAATCCAGGTGTGAAAATTGATGAGGCGCTTTATACCTATCCCGGTCCTATGCCACAAACAAAAGAGACTTCAATCCTCATGATGGCTGATGCAACAGAAGCTGCATCACGTAGCCTAACGGATCACACCGATGAGACCATAAAGGCACTGGTAGATAAAATAATAGATACACAGATAGCTGATGGACTCTTTCAAGATTCGCCATTGAGTTTCAGAGATGTAGAAACTATAAAGAAAACATTTATTGACCGCTTGCGCACGATATATCATACGCGCATCTCTTACCCTGAAATGAAATAAAACAGGTTTGTTGTTCGTTATATATTACAAATACAATACTATTGTTTTATGAGCGATATTCTATTAATAATATTAGGAGCAACATTTATGTTATCGGGCTTTGCTCTTTGCATACGTCCAATAATTCCAGGTGTGCTAATATCATATATCGGAATGTTCATGCTCCACTATGTCATCGCCATTCCAAGTACTTCACTCACATTTTGGGGAATTGCAACATTACTGATTCTTGGCATAGACTTTCTATCACCTAAGACAAAGAATGGATTTGAAATAGGGGCGGTGTATCTTGGCATAGGTACGCTTGCTGGCATGCTCATAGGGCTCGCCATTGATAGCACTCTAACAGTTGCTGGCGCTTTTGTGGGCGCAGTGATAGGAGAATTGGCATTTGCTCGGACACCACATGGTAAACATCTTTTATTTCATAGTTCAACAATAATTCATTACTTTTGTGCGAGAGGGCTTAGAATTATAGTCACAGTTTCCATGATAGGCGTAGTTATTAATGAGTTCTTAAAGATTTAATAATTACACGGATAGCACCGCATGGTAGCTTAATAAATTAAAAAACATTATGAAAAGGATAACAATATTACTCGCACTATTAATAATACTCATAGTCGCATTACCAGCATCGGCAGAGAAAATTACAGCAAAAAAACCAGATTTTGCAAAAATTAAATCTGAGACACAAAATCCAGATTCAAAATACTATTTTCCTAAGCTAATGGCTCTTTACGTAAGCAACGACACAGTTATGGACATAGAACAATATCGTTATCTTTATTATGGCTATACATTTCAAGAAGATTATAATCCTTATCGTAAATCTGAATTTTCTGACATTATAGAACCTCTATATTTTAAAGCAAAACACACATCGGCAGAGTGTGATACTATCATGAAATATGCCGAGTTATCACTCGCCGATAATCAATTCGATTTACGTCAAATGACATTTTTTATTATCGCTTTAAAAGAGAGAAAAAAAGCTGCGCGTGCATCGATATGGCAATATCGTCTAAATCACTTAGTAGGCGCAATTTTGTCATCTGGAACAGGGACCAAAGAAAATCCATGGTATGTAATCTCACCTGCACATGAATACAACATTCTTAACTTCATAGGACTTGTTGCAACAGGGCATGAAGCGTTGGGCGAAGACATCGATTACCTTAAAGTAAAAAAGAAAGATTCAAAATCACATGATGGATATTACTTTGATGTATCTAAGATAATAGATGTCTATAATCGAAAATTCAATGATAAAAAGGCAGTAGAATAGTGCTTTGCTTAAAACATTGAGGCTACTCGCGCAACTGCTGCTACAAATTTTTCTACCTCTTCACGAGTATTATATATGGCAAATGAGGCACGAATAGTACCTTCGATTCCGAGTGATGTCATAAGCGGTTGTGCACAGTGATGTCCTGTGCGTACAGCTACTCCGAGCTTATCAAGCAACATTCCCATATCATAATGGTGAATATTTCCAACAAGAAATGATATTACGGCACTCTTGTGCGCGGAATTTCCAAATATTTTCATGCCGGGTATTTTCATAAGCCCATCTGTTGCTACTTGTAATAGTTCTTGCTCGTGTCTTGAAATATTTTCAATTCCTATTGACTCAATATAATCAAGGGCTTTACTAAAAGCTGCAATATCTACAAAATCGGGCGTTCCTGCTTCAAATTTAAATGGTAGCTCAGCAAAGGTGGTTTTCTCAAAAGATACATGAGAAATCATCTCTCCTCCACCTTGATAAGGGGGCATTGCTTCAAGAAATTTACGCTTTCCATATAGCACACCTACACCCGATGGGCCATACATTTTATGGCTTGAAAAAGCATAGAAATCGGCATCAATATCGCGAACATCAATATTCATGTGAGGCGTTGCTTGTGCACCATCTATAAGTACAGGGACTGAGTGTGTATGCGCTATCTTAATCATCTCTTTTATGGGGTTGATGGTACCAAGTACGTTTGATACATGACACATCGCCACAAGACGAGTATTATCATTAAACATCTTTTCATAAGTTTCCTGTACGAGTTCTCCTTGTTCGTTGATAGGAACTACACGTAGCGTTATACGTTTATGACGTTGAAGAAGTTGCCATGGAACAATATTTGCATGATGCTCCATTACAGTAAGGATTATTTCATCACCATTGCTAAAATTATCGCCGAAAGATGATGCGACGAGGTTTATAGCCTCAGTGGTTCCCCTTGTGAAAATAATTTCTTGAATTGACTCTGCATTTATGTATTCACGCACTTTCTCCCGCGATTTCTCAACAAGGTCGGTAGCTTCTTGGGAAAGAGTGTGCACACCTCTATGTACATTAGCTTTAGTATTACAATACATCTTATCAATGCCATCGACAACACACATTGGAGTTTGAGATGTTGCAGTATTATCAAGATATATCAAAGGATTACCCGATACTTCACGTTTGAGAATAGGAAAATCCTCACGAATTTTATTAATATCAATATCCGTCATTTTAGTTTATTTGTTTATCGTGGCAACTTGCACTACATTCATTACAGAGCATTTTATTGCCATAAAAGCGTTTTTCTACAAGGTGCCGTAGTCGGTCTTTAAGAGCTTCCATTCTGACACCATCAATAACATCACTCATAAATGCTTGCATTAGGAGTGTCTTAGCCTCCGACTGTGAGATGCCACGCGTACGCATATAGAATAACGCATTTTGATCGAGTTGACCAATCGTTGCGCCATGGCTACATTTTACATCGTCGGTATAAATTTCGAGTTGAGGCTTTGTGTGCATTTTAGCTGTTTTTGATGCACAAATATTCTTATTACTTTGATATGCTTCGGTCTTTTGTGCACCTTCTGCTACGAGTATCTTACCCGTAAATGCGCCACGTGCATTGTCATCAAGCACATATTTAAATAACTCATTACTTTTACAATTTGGCACATTATGGGCTATATAAGTGTAATTATCAATGTGCTGTGTATCATTTGAGATAGCCATTCCAAGTAAATGAGTTTCAGAATATTCGCCATCAACACTAATATAATAATTGTTGCGCGTAAATCCATTTACAAGTGTAATGCCATTGATTAAAAGATTTGAGCCTTTTTCTTGACTTGCATATAATGACGACACACGATGAGTATCGGCAGATGATTCTTCTATATCATATAAATCAAACACTGAATTTTCACCAGCAAATAATTCTATAACTTGAGAATTAAGATATTTCATCTCTTTATTCTGTGTGTGGTCGCAAACGAGTAGTTTAGCCTGTGCGTCACGTCCAAGAATTATTAAAATTCTTCGATTAGTCATAACTGGTATTGTGCTATTCAAAATATTCACAAGTTGTAGTGGACGTTCAAGGACTACACCATCGGGAATATATATAAATAGTCCATCTTGCACAAGGAGGGTGTTAAGAGCCGTCTGTGCATTATCCAATGATGCAATTTTGCCATAATACTTTGAGACAAGTGCTGGATATTTTAGTGCTGCTTCGTTTAAAGAAGTCACCACAACTCCGTCGGGCAAGGATATTCCACTTGCGCGACCATTATGGAATAAATCATTAAACATGAAATATAGCCATGTTGTCATATTTGGCACATCGCACCGAAAGGCATCAGCTGGGTTGACCTGCATCTCTATACGATTTATGTTTATACCATAATCAGGGGCAAACATTTCATTGAGATCGGTAATTTCATAATTCTCCTCACCTTTCTTTTGTAAGTGTGTCTCAGCAAGCATTGAAAGAGCTTTATCTCTAAGAGAATTTAGCTGTGTCGAGGATTTAGCCTCAATAACGACGCGTTGAGAGGTAAAGAAATCTATATATTGTTTTATTGATGACATAACAAGTATTTATTAATGACTATCTAATCATTATTATCAAGTTCCTTTTTAATCCAGTCATAACCTTTTTCTTCGAGTTCAAGAGCAAGTTCTGCTCCACCCGTTTTCACAATGCGTCCTTTATAAAGGACATGTACAAAATCGGGCTTGATATAGTCAAGTAGACGTTGATAGTGAGTAATTACAATTGTAGCATTGTTATCACTCTTCAACTTATTGACACCACCAGCAACAATTCGCAAGGCATCAATATCAAGTCCGCTATCGGTTTCATCAAGTATTGAAAGACGTGGTTCAAGCACTGCCATTTGAAATATTTCATTTCTCTTCTTTTCGCCACCTGAGAAGCCTTCATTTACCGAACGTGATGCAAGTTTATTATCAAGTTCTACAATTGCACGTTTTTCGCGCATCAGTTTCAGAAAATCGGTAGCTGATAGTGGTGCCTCATGAAAATACTTGCGTTTTTCATTTATTGCTGCACGCATGAAATTTACCATTGACACTCCAGGTATCTCCACAGGATATTGAAAGCTAAGAAATATTCCCTCGTGAGAGCGATCTTCGGGCGACAATTCAAGCAGATTTTTGCCATAAAAATCTATGGTACCTTCAGTAACTGTAAATGTTGGGTTCCCTGCAAGGACGGCCGAAAGAGTACTTTTGCCTGAGCCATTTGGTCCCATTATAGCATGAACCTCGCCGGGACGAACTACTAAATTAATTCCCTTTAAAATTTCTTTATCATCAATCTTTGCGTGTAAATCCTTTATATTTAACATAGTCATAATTATTTTTCTATTATTATATTTATCCAACAGAGCCCTCAAGTGATATTTGCAATAATTTTTGTGCCTCTACTGCAAATTCCATAGGGAGCTTACTCATAACCTCTTTGGCATATCCATTAACAATAAGACCTATTGCATCTTCGGTGGGAATCCCTCGCTGATTACAATAAAATATCTGTTGCTCGTTAATCTTAGATGTTGTTGCTTCATGTTCAACTACTGAACTATCGTTTTGCACATCAATATTTGGGAATGTGTGTGCGCCACTTGTAGAGCTTAACAACAAACTATCACACTGTGTGTGATTTCGACAATTTATAGCTTTAGGGACTATCTTTACCATTCCTCGATAGCTATTTTGACTATATCCTGCTGAAATACCTTTAGATACTATGGTACTTTTTGAGTTCTTTCCAATGTGTATCATTTTAGTCCCAGTATCGGCTTGTTGATAATTATTGGTTACTGCAACTGAGTAAAATTCGCCTACGCTATTATCGCCAGCAAGCACACAACTTGGATATTTCCATGTGATTGCCGAACCTGTTTCGACCTGTGTCCATGATAGTTTTGAAAAGTCACCTCTGCATAGTCCACGCTTTGTTACAAAGTTATATATTCCACCTTTGCCATTTTTATCTCCTGGATACCAATTTTGTACCGTAGAATATTTAACTTCGGCTCTATCCTCAACAATTATTTCAACAATAGCTGCATGCAACTGATTTTCATCACGCATAGGAGCTGTGCATCCTTCGAGATAAGATACATAGGAATCGTCATCAGCAACAATTAATGTTCGTTCAAATTGACCTGTATTTGCTGCATTGATGCGGAAATATGTTGAAAGCTCCATAGGGCAACGCACACCTTTTGGAATGTACACGAATGAGCCATCAGAAAACACGGCTGAGTTAAGTGCTGCAAAGAAATTGTCACGCGACGAAACTACGGTGCCAAGATAACGCTTCACAAGATCAGGATAATCTTTTACTGCCTCTGAAAATGAGCAAAATATTACGCCAAGTTCTGCAAGTCGTTCTCGGTAGGTTGTCTTTACCGACACACTATCCATAACAGCATCAACAGCAATACCAGACATTCGCATCTGTTCTTCGAGGGAAATACCAAGTTTATCAAACGTCTTGCGTAAATCGGGATCTATCTCATCAAGACTCTTTGGTGCATTTTCTTTCTTCTTGGGTGCTGCATAATAGCTTATTGATTGATAATCAATATTTGGAATTTTAAGATGTGCCCATGTGGGCATCTTCATAGTGAGCCAATGACGATATGCACTTAAACGAAAATCGAGTAGCCAATGTGGTTCTCCCTTGATATTTGAAATATATCGCACAACGTCCTCATTTAGCCCATGAGCAAGAATATCGGTATCAATATCTGTTACAAACCCATATTTGTAATCACTATTGGTTACATCTTTAATAATGCCATTATTGGAATTATTATCCTCGCCATTTTTTTTATCTTTGTCGTTATCTTTTTTCATATTTATAGTATCACCTAAACTTATAGCTTCATTTTTATTAAAACAAAATAGCCCGACATAAGGTTCCTATCCTGCAACACTTTGAATCGCGGCCTTTGTAGTAGGAATTATCTCAGAATCGAGTAGCCATGGTCCAAGATTAAGAACAAAACGGAATATAGAACCATCTAATAGCTTTGAACTCGTAAAGATACTACTATTTGGGCTTAACACGAACCACAAATTTAGCACTAAACTTAATCCTAATAGATATTTCAGAATGCACATAGCAACCCCTAAAATATTATCAAACATGCCAAGATGCAATGAATGAGTCAACGATTTCATTAATGTCCCTGCAAGTGCAACACTTAGATACACAAAGGCAAATAGTAGCACGTGTCCTATTATGCTCGCCATTACATCACAAGCTGGCAAATCTTTTATCTCTGGCATTATGTGCATGACTGCCGAAGAAACTTCATCGCCAAAAAGACGACACACCACGATACCAAGAAGCAGACCTCCCAATGAAGTTATCTGTTTTATTACTCCTTTGTAAGCACCTCTAATGCCACCAATAATTATTATAATTATTATTATCGTATCTATTGTACTCAATGTCCAATCATTTTATATACTGCAAAATTAGCAAAAAAACGGCATATCTCACTTATCATTTAGAATGATAAGTGAGATATGGATTAGTTACGCAACAGATATGTAATACTACCTGACCGTAATTATTTATTTTACTTCCCAAGTTTCTCCTGCAAGAATCATATCACGCAGAGAAGTGAAGCCTTTTTTATCCTTAACTTCGGCTACTTGTCGGTCTACCTCCTCGTTATATACTGGAGATGCAACATCACGAATTACACCTATTGCAAGTGGTAATTCATGCCCGTCCATCATAGCAAGTTGCTGGTGCATGAAATTTGTTTTGCAATGAGCATCATGAACAAGAACATCATTTATTGTATAGCCATCTTTACCTATTTCAATAGCTTTGAGAGTAAAACCGTCTTGGATAATTCCCATATTGTTTTCTTTGCCAAAAATCATTTTCTCTCCATGCTTAAGGTGGATTGTACGATTTGCGCGTTCTTCTTTATCGGTAATAAAATTATGAATCCCGTTATTAAAAATAACACAATTTTGAAGAAATTCTACTACTGATGTCCCTTTATGCTTGGCTGCTTCAACCATTACCTCTTGAGATATTTTTAATTCTACATCAAGACTTCGAGCAAAGAAATTTCCACGTGCGCCAAAAACCAGTTCCGCTGGAATAAATGGGTCTTCAGTCGTTCCATAAGGCGAAGATTTTGAGACAAATCCTCTTTCAGATGTTGGCGAATATTGACCTTTAGTTAGTCCGTAGATTTTATTATTTAAAAGTAATAAATTGATGTCTATATTTCGGCGAACTGCATGGATAAAATGGTTACCTCCGATAGCAAGTCCATCACCATCTCCCGAAATTTGCCAAACCATCATTTTAGGATTGGCAACTTTAAATCCTGTAGAGATGGCAGCTGCACGACCGTGAATGGTGTGAAACCCGTATGTATTCATGTAATAAGGCAAACGAGAGCTACAACCAATACCCGAAATCACGGCAGTATTGTGAGGAGCAACGCCTACTTCAGCCATTGCCTTGTGCAAGACATTAAGAATTGCGTGGTCTCCACAACCGGGACACCAACGCACACTTTGATCGCTCTTAAAATTAGCAGCTGTATATTTTGATTCTTCCATAACTTATTTCTCCTCCATAATTTTAGTTACACCTTCAACGATTTCTTTAATCAAGAAAGGCTGTCCTTGTACTTTATTGATTCTTTTAATTAGCACTTGTGGATTTTTAGCTTGCAAGAAGTCGGCAAATTGCCCCATATTAAGTTCGGCTACAATGACATTCTTGTAATGGCTCAACACTTCATGGGTGTTAAGAGGAAGTGGATTTATATGACGGAAATGAGCAAATGCTACGGGTTTTCCTGCTGCATTAAGTTCTTCAACTGCTGTATAAAGATGTCCATAAGTTCCACCCCAGCCAATAAGTAATGTATCGGCATCGGCATTACCTTGAACTTCAAGTGCTGGAATGTTATTTGCAATATTATTTATCTTTTCTTGGCGTGTCCTTACCATTTTCTCGTGATTAATAGGATCAATGGATATAGCACTCGTTACATAGTCTTTTTCAAGACCGCCAAGGCGGTGCATCATGCCCTCACTACCTGGTATAGCCCAATATCTAACTTTGGTGTCTTGATTACGGAAATAAGGTCGCCAATTTTCGGGTGCCTCATCTTTGGTCATAATATTAGGCTTTATTTCGGGATATTCACCAGCTTCTGGAACTCGCCATGCCGATGAGCCGTTTGCAATAAAACCATCTGTTAGTAATATTACGGGGGTCATGTGCTCAATAGCAATACGAGCCGCTTCAAATGCCATATCAAAGCAATCGGTAGGTGATGCAGCAGCTACAACAGCAAGCGGGCTTTCTCCATTACGGCCGTAAAGAGCTTGCATCAAGTCGGTTTGTTCTGTTTTTGTTGGTAGCCCAGTAGATGGCCCACCTCTTTGCACATCAATAATAACGAGTGGAAGTTCTGACATCACTGCAAGTCCAATCCCTTCGCTCTTTAGAGCAAGACCAGGACCCGATGTGCTTGTGACGGCAAGGTCGCCTGCAAATGCTGCACCAATAGCAGAGCAAACTCCAGCTATCTCGTCTTCCATTTGAATAGCTTTTACGCCGAGATCTTTTCGTTTAGCAAGTTCATGTAGTATATCGGTTGCTGGAGTTATAGGATAACTTCCAAGGAATAGCGGTCGACCAGATTTTTCTGAAGCCATTATTAGCCCCCATGCGGTGGCTGTGTTTCCATTGACATCGGTATAATGTCCTGGCCTAATACTATCACTTTCAATGCGATAAGTAGAAACCGAAGCATGAATGTTATGACCGTAATCATATCCTGCTTGCATAACTTTGGCATTTGCCTCATAGATAGCAGGTTTCTTAGCAAATTTATTTTGAAGATGATGCAATGCACTTTCAAGTGGACGGTCAAATAACCAGCACACCAGCCCAAGTGCAAACATATTTTTACATCTCAATATTGATTTTAAATCAAGCCCAGAATCGGCAAGAGCTGCTTTTACCATTGAGGTTATTGGAACCTCAACAACTTCAGCTTTCAATCCAAGTTCTTTATAGGGATCATCAGTCTTGAATAATGCTTTGTCGAGATCTGCTTTTTTAAAGAGGTCGATGTCAACAATAACTACTCCATTTTCTTTTAGAAATTTTACATTCTGCTTTAATGCTGCTGGGTTCATTGAAATAAGTACATCAGCTTTATCTCCAGGAGTGTAAACACCCTTGCCGATATGCACTTGGAATCCAGATACACCACTAAGAGAGCCTTGCGGAGCGCGCACTTCGGCTGGATAATCGGGGAATGTGGAAATTTGATTTCCAATACCTGCCGAAACGTTTGAGAAAATGTTTCCAGCAAGTTGCATTCCATCGCCAGAATCACCCGAAAAGCGAACTACTACCTTTTCGAGAAATTTAACATTGGTCTTTTCTAACATAAGATTTTATTTTTGTGCCTTTTTACTTGCATTTTAGTAAGATAAAATAAGATTAACCTACATAATTGCAAGCAAAGGTATTGTTTTTCTGTTAATTTGCCATATTTATAAGTAATAAAAATACACTGTTTCTTTATTGTTGCGTCACAAATAGTTTTTTAGCTTCTGGTGTTAAGCAAGAATCAAGTTCATAAGATGGAATTGTGACTTCGATAACCCCCATTGCATAGCATGCTATTTCATATTGATTATAGCAGAATGTAATGGCATTTTCAGAAAGATATATATTTTTCGAAGCTAATAGGGCATCAGTAGAGATTCCTATTTCTGAAGAAAGAGCTTCCTTATCTTTTGCATTATATTGTTGAATTAAGCGCGCAGTTATTTTTGCAATAACGTCGTTATCGCTACCTGCTTTGAAAATATCGGTGTAGCTAAGCACTTTATTGTTTTTTACATCATAATTAATAAACGATGCGCCATACGTTGGGTGCGCACCTCCAAGATATGTGTCATTACTAATTTGGTATACCGCATAACGTTCATTGATAATTTTGGCAATTACATTAGTATTGCTACTCCACACACGTGTGTTATCGTTTGCATAAGGAATTGAGTTTACTTTTTCTATTTTTTTCAAATCTTCGGAGCCAGCAGGATTACCGATGCACTTAATCATAGCACTATCAACACTCATTAATGGCTTGCCAAATGTTTCAGCAATAATAGAATCTTGAAGTATTTTGATATTATTATCACCAATCTTTACAGGCCATTGTATTGACACAGACGTTTCCAAGAATATACTCGTTGGCTCATCATACATTATGTCAGTATCTAAACATTTATAAAATGATTTAGCACTTTTGAAAAGTTGTTGAACTTCAAAATTACTAATTTCAGCATTTTCACATTTAGCGACATTGCTCTTTCCTGCGTCAGCGCACATTGCACATGATAATGCCATCATAACGATAGCACTTGTAAAAAGCAGCCTTTTCATTGTTATCATAACCTTATAAATATATTGATTTTAGAGTTTTACAAAATTAGGAATTATATTGTGTAATATCACACAAAATCGTGTAATTTTGAGCTTATGAATAAAGAATTAAAGCGATTACCTATTATCGGTATTACTGCAAGTATTGATAACGATGGACACCAATCATTGAAAAGTGAATATGTGACAGCTATTATCAATGCGGGTGCTATTCCTGTGATAATTCCATGCTTTGAAATTATTGGAGATTCGCTCAATGAAATAATAAATTGTGTAGATGGTATATTATTGTCGGGTGGATACGACATAAGTCCAACATTATTTGATGAGCCAATATCGCCACATATAGGGACGGTAAATATTGTGCGTGATAACTGTGAATTTGAAGTGATTAGAATAAGTATGGCTCTAAATATTCCCATTTTTGGGATTTGTCGCGGGCTACAATGTATAAATGTGGCGTTGGGTGGAAGTCTTTATCAAGATTTAGAGACTGAGATTAAGCAAAAAATATTGTGTCACAATCAGGTAGAGCCAACAAATATTCCTACACATATAGTGAATTTTGTAAATAACTCACGCACCGCATCGCTAATGCCAAGTCTTGAGTTAGCAACTAACTCGCATCACCATCAGGCAGTGAAACGATTAGGGCACAACTTGACGGTAACAGGTATGACAGATGATGGAATTGTTGAGGCAATAGAATCTACAACTCACGATATAATAGCGGTACAATTTCACCCAGAACGAATGCCCGATACGGGAATTACAATTCTGCGAAATTGGATTAGAAATCACTTCTAAAAGCCTATATTTAGAAGCTGTTTTTACAGAAACTTTTGTGATACCATTTCGTAGGTGGGCATTCCGACAGAAACCGATTTACCAAGCCTAATCATATCAAAAAGCAATCCATTAATTTCAGAATCGTGATTGCGTGCAATGTCTTTTTGCATTGATGCTGTGCTCTGGGGGTCTAATTTATCTATTACATTGAGATGTGCTGCAACAAGTTCTTCAATACCTTCATGAAGATTAACGCCCAGTTTGATACCTATTTCTATGCTTTCTCGTGATAATCCTACAAAGGTATCGCGCTCATTTCCTTGTTTTTGCAATGCGCTCATTGGTACGTCATAATATGCTCCTGTGCAAGCCATAGCCGAGATAAAAGACCATTTTATAAAGGTAGAGCGAGATATATCGTCACTTATCTCAACTTTAATTCCAGCATCACGTAGAGTTGTAGCTATTTCGTTGAGACGCTCGGCTGGGATATCGTCACCACGTCGCGCGCCAAAAATAAGGCGAAAGACACTGCCTAATTGAGTTATCTCACCTGCACCCGATACAAATCCAACAATGTATATACAACCATCAAGTACCTTTATTGATGGTACTAAAGTGCTAATTTTATCGCCAGTATTATAAATATTTAGGATTGGTAATATTAGCGTGTCCTCATTTGACGCACGTGTGAGAATATCCTTAATAGAATCGAGTGAGTAGTGTTTTACACACACAAATATTACATCGGCAATATCGTTATATTCATCTGCTGTGCATGCTTTGACTTTAACCAAATGATTACCTTTAAGCCCACTTTTAAGATGCAATCCATTTTCACGAATGGCACGTAGATGCTCACCACGAGCAATGCAAGTAACGTCATTGCCAGCGAGTGCAAGAAATCCTGCTATGCTTCCACCAACTCCACCTGTACCGATAATTAAATATTTAGTCATAATTCAAAGATTTATTTGTTTATTATTGATGCCAAACGTTCAAGTGCATTAATAACAACACTTCGTGGAGATGCAACGTTGAAACGCATGTGGCATTTTCCTTCACAGCCAAACATTTCCCCATCATTGAGTGCAAGACGAGCTTTGTTGACGAATAAGTCGATAAGTTCATCATGATTAAGTCCTAAGCCTGAGCAATCAAGCCATATAAGGAATGATGCCTGTGGGCGTATAGCCTTAACGCCAGGAATATTTTTCTTACAATATTCTTCTACTGTAATAATATTATCTTCTATATATTTTTTAGCGGCATTAAGCCATTCCTTTCCTCCTGTATAAGCAGCTTCGGTGCTTATAGTTGCTATAAAAGTTGGCTCATTAAATTCATTAGATTCAAGCCAATGGAAAAAACGATTACGTAATTTGGCATTTTTAACAACAACCCATGAACTAACCAAGCCGGGTATATTAAATGTCTTTGATGGCGCCCCAAGTATTATACTGTTTTCGGTAGCTTCGCTACTTGCAGTAGCAAAAGGGGTGAAGTGATTGCCAAACATTGCAAGGTCGCCATGAATCTCGTCGCTAACCACAAGTACTTCATGCTTTTTACAAAGATGTGCAAGTCTTGCCAGTGTATCTTTGCTCCATGTTATGCCAATAGGATTATGAGGATTGCATAATATGAGCATACGGGGCTTTTCAGTGCAAAATATATTTTCTAAGTTCTCAAAATCCATAGCATAATCATCGTCATCATTATGTAGCAATGGGTTTTTAACAACAATGCGTTCATTGCCCTCAATAACCATGCTGAAAGGGTGATATACAGGCGACTGTATTACTATTTTATCCCCTTTCTCTGTAAAGAAATTTACAGCCATTGCAAGCCCCTTAACAACGCCAGGCACATAGGTTATCTCCTCTTTTGTAAAACAAAATTGATTATTTGCGCTCTGCCAGTCAATAATCGACTGCCAATAGCCATCACTTGGGCAGGAATATCCATAGATGTGATGTGACATGCGTTTTTCAATTGCATCTACAATTCCTTCGTAAATTTCAAAATCCATATCAGCGACCCATAAAGGGAGCAAATCGCTCTTGCCAAAAAGCTCCTTTAGGGCATCAATTTTTATGGCTTTTGTATTATGGCGATCAATGATCTTATCAAAGTTGTACTTATTCATTCAATCAAAAAAATTATACTATTACTGATTTATTTTACAAAAGTACAATTTATTACCAAGTAAGTGATAAATTTCGTACTTTTGTGCCTCCAAAAATTCGAGCATAAAATATTCAGTATAATATGATAAAATTTAATAGCGATTATATGGAGGGTGCGCACCCTCTAATTTTAAAGAAGTTAACAGAGATAAATCTTGATAAAATAGATGGTTATGGTGTCGATGATTATTGTGAAAGTGCAAAAAACAAAATACGCAAAGCATGCAACTGCCCTAATGCCGACATCTATTTTCTTGTAGGTGGAACACAGACTAATGCTCTTGTTATTGATGCACTGCTTAGCCGATGCGATGGCGTTCTTGCTGCTGATACGGGTCACATAAATGTCCATGAAGCTGGGGCTATTGAAGCATTTGGTCACAAAGTGCTTACAATGCCAAATATTAATGGGAAACTTTCGGCAACTGGCGTTGATGAATATATAAAGCGATTTTATGCCGATTCGAGTAATACCCACATGGTAGCTCCTGGAATGGTATATATATCATATCCAACTGAATATGGCACACTATATAGCTATCAAGAACTAAGAGAACTGTATGCGGTGTGTAAGTCGCATCATATTCCATTGTTTATTGATGGTGCTCGCTTAGGTTATGGATTAGCTGCCACAGGAAACGATGTGACGCTCGAACGTATTGCTGAGTGTTGCGACGTGTTCTACATAGGAGGAACAAAAGTTGGAGCATTATTTGGCGAAGCGATTGTTGTAACAAATCCTGAAATTATAAAACAATCCATGACACTAATAAAACGTCATGGAGCATTACTTGCTAAGGGTTGGCTGTTAGGAGTACAATTTGATACGCTTTTCACCGATAATATTTATCTCGAAATTTCTAAAAATGCAATTACTATGGCCGAAATGCTTAAATCGGCTTTAATTAAGAAGGGATATAAATTTTTAATTGCCTCTTCCACAAATCAGCAATTCCCTATCATTGATGATGCAAAAATAAAAGAATTAGAGGCGAAAGTTAGTTTTAATATTTGGGAACGCAAAGATTCCACACACACTGTTGTACGCTTTGCTACAAGTTGGGCTACAACGCCAGTCCAGATAGAAGAGCTAATCGAATTATTATAGATAAAATAATACGCCCCGCATATATTGTATGTGGGGCGTATTATTTTTATTAAATTAATATCCGTAGGATAGTATAGTGAAATAACGAAGTTGTCCGTTGATGTAATTTACATCATATTCGAGTGAAACATAATTTTGAGCTCCTCTGCCATACCACACTCCTTGAAAGCCATTTTGTGTGTTTTGTGTAGTTACGGGATAGCCATATTTGCGACATAATTCGCGATAAAGTCTATCATAACGCGACGTGTTGCGGTAGCCTGATGAATCAACAAATTGCATGCTCGACAAATTCCCATAGGAATTATAATTAAGCGTTGCATCGTCCCATATATAAGACATCTGATGAACATTACGTAGATACACCGTATTATTATCATATCCATCAACAGAGTAGCCATTATCATATAGATAATCGAGCGATGTTGCGTATGCAATACCAAAAGTGAGCCCTAATATATTATCAATTATTGATGCGCCATAATATGGACGATAGTTTGGCGGTGGAACTGGGCGTGGTATTGGACGACAATATGGACGATATGGACGTTGAGGTGGTGGTAGATAGTACCCCTGATGATATTGACGCTTATGACCAGGAGTTGACGGACGATAATTAGGGTGATAATCACCACCATAGCCATAATCATCATCATCATATCCAGGTTGCACAGTGCCGTGTCCATATCCAGGACGATTGCCCGAAGGTGGAGTCGTTGGACGATTTTGTTCTCTATGGTCTTCTCTGAATCCAGGACGATATATTGAAGGGGGCTTTGTTCCTGTGTTTCCAGGCGTGTATGTCCCTCTATTCGTATTTTCTTGAGTAGGTGCTTGCGTCCCTGTATCATCACGTCTGTGATTATTATTTGACGGAGCAGTGGGCTTATAGCTCTCATTGCGAGTCTCCTCCCTTTGAGTAGATTGTTCTCTACTCGATGTGCCACTACTACCACCAGAGCGATGACCTTGTGAAAAAGATGGCATTGTTGCAACCATTGCAGTAGCCACAATTCCTAAAAATATTATTTTATTTACTTTTTTCATATTTTGTTGCTTTTCGTGTGCTATTCTTTGTCCTTTACAAAGATAAATTAATAGTTGTAATTAAGACTAATTTATTCATAAAAAGTTTACTTCACTATATATTTTATTAAGCGCAATACTCCTAAATAGATTGCGAGAGTAATACACATTACTATTAACACAACGCTCCACTGCGGAAATCCAAGCCCAAAACACAGGGAAAATTCAATACCTTGATAAGCATCAACGATACTACAAATATTCCAATCTTGAGGTGGAATGAGGATAAGACCTATCACATTTAGGATTATAATAGTGATAATAATCGACAGCGCTACTCTCATTAAATTCTTATTTCTATTTCTATCAGATTCCATAAATAATAATGTTTTTATAAAGTTATTAATATTTTTTTAATTTCAAGCATTTAATCTATCTTTACGCAAAATAATCTTTCAACTCATGGCTGAAAACATAACAATTGAGAAGAGCGATTTTGCGCTCATCAAGTTAGATAAAGAGTACTATAATTGTACCTTTATCAATTGTAACTTTGCTAATACAACATTCGGGAAAGTATATTTTGAAGATTGCCATTTTGAACAATGTAATATAAGTTTATGCAAAATGAATGGTACATCGTGGGTCGGTACACACTTTAAGGAATGTAAAATGACTGGAGTAGATTTCACCGCGAGCAACAAATTCCAACTATCTTTTAGCTTTGAAAAATGTAACTTACAATATGCGTCATTTTCTGAAATGAAACTGAAAAATACAAGTTTCAAGTCATGTAACTTATTTGAAGTCGATTTTGGCTATGCTGTGCTATCATCTGTGAAATTTGATGACTGTGACTTAATCAGAGCAATTTTTTCAAACACAAATTTAGAAAAGTCCGACTTTCGCACCGCTCACAACTATATAATCAATCCACAATATAATAATCTTAAAGGAGCTCGCTTTTCTCAAAACGGATTAGCGGGATTATTAAGCGAATCGGGTATCATTATTGAAGAATAAATGCGAAACTGCGCAAACACATAAATTAATTAAATAATATCATTGTCAATTAAAATTAATTATATATTTTTGTGAAACATGACCTCTAATATTAACTAAAAATTTATCTTATGGAAGCATTCTCGCAATTTTCAATAACGTTTTGGATAACCTACGCTGTAATAATCCTATTTATGATTATATGTGCGTGGATTATTTACGAAAAAGCAGGGAAGCCTGGTTGGGCATCTATTATTCCTTTTTACAACTGTGTTGTGATGCTAAATATCGTTGGGAAACCAACATGGTGGCTAATTTTATTATTCATACCTGTCGTTAACGCAGTTATTTCCATAATAATCTCACTCAGATTAGCTACATCGTTTGGCAAAGGAACGGGATTTGCAATTGGCCTAATATTTTTACCATTTATATTTTACCCAATATTGGCATTTGGCAATGCAAAATATACGCCAATAGCAGCATAAAGCACACTAAGAAATATATATATGCGGAGATTCTTTATTTGAAGAGTCTCCGTTTGTATTTTAAGAAATATCTTACTTTCAGCTAATAAAAAGAAAATACTTTTTTCTTTTTATTATACTTCGCTCTTACGCAACTTTTTTATTACCTTTGCAATTCAATAATCTACGCAATAGAAGATGTTAATAGCGATTGACACAGTGTAGTGATTGAAAATTTTTATACTCTTTTGTTGATGGGAAACATGTGCAAATCATGTGCTGTCGCGCAACTGTGAGCATAGTCGTTTACCAAAACGGCTTTGCAAGTCAGGAACCTAAATAGATGAGTTATCGGCTGAAAGCATTCGCGCAAATTGTAAAAGCTGATTCTTACGAGCTTCGTTTTTTGAAGATTAAATTAATAAGCCCAATGTGTAGGAGCTGACGGTTTTTATTAATTTGTTCGTATTGGAATCATTCTTATAATTACAAGAATGATATTCGATACGTTTTTTTATGTGTATAGTTTAATAAAATATTATAAATGAAACAATTTAAATTTAGTTCAGCGCTGGCAGTAGCGCTTGTCGCATTAGCTTTTAGTTCTTGCACTAAGACCGATGATAATTACCGCGAAGTAACGCTTACTCTTAATGCAACGCCAATTGAATATGACTATTCACAGGGGACCCTCTTGCTAAAAGATGTGTGGAAAAGTATCTATGATACTAATGCCAAATTGGTTAGCCAGAATATTTGGTTCTCGCATACAGCTATTCCAGAATATTTTGCTTGGAATGGCTTTGCTCCAAGTCGTAGTGCTGATAAAAAGGATTATTCTACAGGTAACTGGCTTGAACATCAATGGAGTGCAATTACCGAAGGCGGATTATCGGGCAAAGGCACGCCATATCTTGTGGCCTATTGGAATTCAATGGAAAAAGAGAATGTGGCAATAGCCGACGCTTCATGTATTATAAAATATGGAAATGATGCTAAGCCTATCTCATTTACACCACAATCAATGTTTATTACAAATAACACTTATGCTTTTTATTCCATGACAAATGGAAGTGCATACAGCAAGAAATTTGCGAAAGGAGATTATTTTGTATTGAAAGTATATGGCATTAAAGCCGATGGTAGCCGCGTAGGTCCTATTAATGCCTATTTAGCTGATTATCGTTCAGAAAATAATGCTGAATGGGTGATGCTAAAAGAATGGACTTCCGTAAATCTTGAAGCGTTAGGAGCCGTTGATTATATATATTTTCAAATGGCATCGAGCGACACAGGCCAATGGGGTATGAACAATCCCGGATATTGCTGTATCGACCGATTAAAAATTAAATTGTAACTTAAGCAATATATATTTAGTAGTAGAAATCCCCAGTAGCTGTGAAGCTGTTGGGGATTTTAAATTATTTAATATTTATTTGAAGATGACATATCTTCTATTTCCTTACGTGCCTTTTCTCGATGTGGCTGAGCCGAATATCCTATAATAATATCCAAGAGAATACGCTTATTTTTTGGTATATCTAATGTGCATCGTAATTTTTTTTCATCAAACCACCCAAGTATGCAAGAGCCAAGCCCTTCAGCTGTTGCGGCAAGTGTGATGTAAGACGTTATGATTCCACAATCTATAAGTGGGAAATGCTTATTTGTTACCCAACCTCCGAGACGAGCCGAGAAATTTGGAACCTCTTCAACTACAATAATATGGATTGGTGCTTGAATGCCAAATTTATTCATGCCTAACGAGTTGAGCGCATCAGCTACTTGGGCACACTTTGCTGGTTCATCAACCACAACAAGATGCCATGGTTGCGAGTTACAAGCCGATGGCGCAAGCCGTGCAACTTCAATAATACGTGCAATCTTCTCTGGCTCTACGGCGCGTGTAGTGTCGTATTCTCTACAACTTTGTCGCGTAGCGATTAGTTCATAAATGTTCATTTCCATAATTTATATTATTTTGCAAATTCCATCATTCGACTTAGATACTTGCCTATAATGTCAAATTCAATATTTACAACTGAGCCTTTAACAATTTCCTTAAAATTAGTATTATCATGTGTATAAGGAATTATTGCTACCTCAAAACCGTCACGTTGTGAATTACACACCGTCAAGCTCACTCCATTAACTGTAACTGAGCCCTTTTCTACTGTTACATATCCTTTTAATGCCATCTCGCTATTGCAGTCATACTTAAATGTGTAGTACCAACTGCCATCAGCTTCACGCACATCAACGCATCGAGCAGTCTGGTCGACATGGCCTTGAACAATATGCCCATCAAGGCGACCATTCATGAGCATGCTTCGCTCAAGATTCACATAATTACCCTCCTTTAGCATGCCAAGATTGCTACGCTCAAGTGTTTCCTTGATAGCCGTAACAGTGTAAGTCCCATTACCTGGAAGACTCACAACGGTGAGGCACACGCCATTATGTGCTACCGACTGGTCTATTTTTAATTCATCTGTAAAACTACATTTTAGCGTCAAATGCAAATTCCCACTCTCACACTTTAGCCCCACGATAGGAGCTGACTCTTCAACTATTCCTGAAAACATATCTATATTTTTTAATTCATCTACGAACTCTATTTACGCAAATATACAAAGAAATCTCCAAGCTACAAAATTATGCTACCTATATATTATCAACGAAAGTTCAATTAAGAAGTGCGAAAATTATATGACGTAAAAAACGCCCATTTTCTATCATACAAAAGTTTTAGCGGACACTAATAGATTATTTTAGGTGGGACTTTATTGACTGGGCTACTATGGAGATGCCACGACGAATGGTGTCGCAGTCGGTGTTGCAGTAGCTGATGCGTATTGCGTTGTCTGATTGCTGGTGTGGGTCGAATGTCTTACCAGAGACAAATACTACTCCTCGTTCGATGGCGTCCATTAGGATTGGTGTTGCTTCTACTCCATTTGGTAGCTTTAGCCAGATGTAAAATCCGCCGCGTGGCTTTACCCATTTTATTTCTTTTGGGAGATGTGTTTCGAGTTCGGTAATCATTGTTAATGCTCGTTTTTTGTATTCAGCTCTAATAACTTTGAGGTATTGGTATATTGCTCCGCTACGTAGGAATTTGTCGGCTATTACTTGAGTGAAGCTTGGCGAGCATGCGTCGATTGATTGCTTAATAAGCTCACATTTTTTATAAATATGTGGTGGAACGAGCATCCACCCTAAACGTAGTCCTGGTCCTATTATTTTAGAGAAAGAGCCTGTGTAGCAAACTTCGATTTTATTATTTGCTAAAGATGCTATTGGTGTAAGATTAATTGCGTCTTCGTCATTGAAAAGGAGGTCGCTATAAGCGTCATCTTCGATTATTGGTATATCGCGTTGTGAAAGGAGTTCGATTAGTTGCTCTCGTCGTTTGCGTGTATAAAGTACTCCAGCAGGGTTGTGAAAACTTGGTGTTAGATATATGAATTTTGGTTTTCTCCCTTCATCGTCCATTTTATTGAGCATGTCTTTCAGTTCGTCGATTATAATTCCATTATCGTCGAGGTTGCAGGAGTTTATTTTTGCTTGATAGCTGTTGAAAGCAGAAATGGCTCCTATAAAACTTGGATTTTCGACAATTATGTCGTCGCCCTCGTCAATAAATGCTTTGCCGAGAATATTTATAGCTTGTAGCGATCCCGTAGTGATTATTATTTCATGAGAATCGACAGGTAGTCCTTTTTCTTTTAAAAATGCTTTTAGCGACTCAAGGAGTTGTGGCAGTCCTGACGTTGGTCCATATTGCATAGCGACTTGCTTTTCACGTTCGGTGAGAGATGCTATTATTTCGTCAATTTGATTTATAGGAAATAGGTCGTTTCCAGGCATTCCTCCGGCAAAAGAAATAATTCCGGGACGAGTGGCAAGGCTCATAAGATCTCTTATCTGAGAGGAGCGTAGTGCTTCAACGCTTTTAGCAAATCGTGTCATAATTATAATATGTTATAAAATTGTGATTTCTTTTTTTGTTATATAATATGTGCCTTTGAAGTCGGCAATGTGTGTACCGCAGTCGTCGTGTATGCACACGGTGATGTAGCTAAGCCTATTAGAGCGTTGCATCTCTGAGGCTACTGCCACAAGATTGTTGCATTTTGGGGCATTGTAGTATGAAATAGATGAGTCGATAGAAAGGGTAGTAAATCCGTAGGCGTTTGTTGCTACTGCGCCAGCAAAATCTGCGAGAGTGAATGTGAATCCCCCGTGAACGATACCTGCACCATTAAGTGAATTATCATTGTAGTGTGCAGATACTTTACTGTAACCAGGCTTAGCGTCGATTATTTGGAATCCTAAAGAAATAGCAAAACTGTCGCGCTTAAAAAACTCTTTAATATCGTTTAGGTCTTTAAATATGCTCATATTCTATATTATGTCTTCGGCGCACATAAGTTCCATTTTGTTTGCCTGAAGTACTTCGCTCATTTTTTGGTTGTCTTGGCAGTGCATTACAGCGATAGCCACCCCCGTAGCTGATGCGTAAGCATACATGTAATCGATGCCTAATCCGTTGTTTGAGAGTACTTTTAATGCTTTGTTTAAAGAGCCTGATACGTCTTTTAGTTTTAGGCATACCACATCGGTGACATGTACCGAATAATTGTGATTTCTTAAGATGTCAAGAGCCAGTTGAGGTCGTCCGACGACCATACGAAGGATTCCATAATCAGTGGCATCGGCAACGCAAAAAGCCGACATGTTGATGCCGTGATGAGCTAAAATTTCGGTAACTCTTGCAAGGCTACCAGTCTTGTCTTCGAGAAAGATAGAGAGTTGTTGTATAATCATATTTGAATTTTTGGGATTGTTTATAATTTACTTTTACGGTTATCGATTACTCTGATGGCTTTACCTTCGGAGCGCGAGAGAGAATGAGGTTCAGCAAGACGAATTGTAGCGCTAATTCCGAGAGTGCTTTGTACTGCTTGTGCAATGCGTTTTTTGAGATTCTCAATTTCACGAATTTCGGTAGTCCAAAATTTGTCGCCAATTTCGACTTTAATTTCAAGAGTGTCGAGATTGTTGATACGGTCAACCGAAAGAATATAATTAGGCGTTGTTTCGTAAATATCCATAAGAACAGATTCTACTTGTGAAGGGAATACATTTACTCCACGAATTATGAGCATGTCGTCGCTACGTCCGATAATACTCCCCATTCTTACCATTGTCCTGCCGCAGTCGCACTTTTCGATGTTTAGGCTGCAAAGGTCGCGTGTGCGATATCGCAGTAGTGGCATAGCTTCCTTAGTAATAGTAGTGAAAACGAGTTCACCAACTTGTCCATAAGGGAGGACTTCTTCGGTTTCGGGGTCAATTATTTCGGGGATAAAGTGATCTTCTTGAATGTGTGATCCATTTTGACATTCGCATTCCATCGAGACGCCAGGACCTATAATTTCGCTAAGTCCATATACATTGTATGCTTTTATTCCGAGTGAGTTTTCGATATGTTTTCTCATTTCTTCGCTCCAAGGCTCGGCTCCACAGACGAGGCGACGTAGCTTTAGGTTATCTTTTATTCCTTTTTCTATTATACTTTCGGCAAGAAATGCTGCGTAAGAAGGAGTGCATGCAATGGCAGTAGTTCCAAAGTCTTCCATTATTTGCAATTGTTTCTTTGTGTTTCCAGTAGAGATAGGAATCACAGAAGCACCAACTTTTTCGACACCATAGTGCATGCCAATGCCCCCAGTGAATAGTCCGTATCCATAGGCTACTTGAACGATGTCTTTGTTTGAAATTCCAGCCATAGTAAGAGAGCGGGCAAGTACTTCACTCCACATTTCCAGGTCGTTTTTTGTGTATCCTACTACCGTAGGTTTGCCAGTTGTGCCACTTGAAGCGTGAAGGCGCACGATTTGACTTTGAGGTACAGTGAATAATCCGAAAGGGTAATTGTCACGTAAATCCTGCTTAACCGTAAAAGGGAGGTCTTTAAGTTGCTTAATGCTATTTATGTCTTTAGGATTTATTCCAGCGTCGTCGAATTTCTTTTTGTAGTGAGGTACGTTATTATAAATTCGTTCAATCATCGTGCAAAGGCGTGATGATTGAAGTCGTTCGAGGTCTTCTCTATCGATACATTCAATATCTTTATTCCAAAATTGGCTCATGATAAGTTTTAAAATTTATTCGGTTAATTTTGCGCCTAATTCAAATGCTTTCATGTTTAGTTCAACAATGGCATTGCCTTTTGAAATAAACATATTTGAAATAGCCTCTATGAAACGTTCTTTAGGAATGCCCGTGTATTTTGCGGCGGCTCCAAGAATAGCAACATTGCTTGAACGAGCATTTCCAGCAAGACGAGCCATTTCGGTTGCATCAACTAACGTGGCATTATGCTGTTTTAGAGATTTTTGAATGAGAGCATCGTCGGGATAATTTGGTATATTCTTAAATGGCTCGTTTGCGGTTATAATTGTACCATTTGGTTCAAGAAATTCAATATATCTAAGAGCTTCCATCGGTTCGACAGCAATAATAAGGTTGCATTTTCCTTTAGGAATGAGGTCGGAATAAATGGTGTCGCTACTTATTCGTAGGTGCGATTGCACGTCCCCACCGCGCTGGCTCATGCCATGAACTTCGGCTTGCTTCACATTAAGACCTTGTAGCATTGCTGCTTTGTCGATAATCGATGCTATTGTCAAAATTCCTTGACCGCCAACTCCTGCAATTATAATATTTTTTTTCATAATCATTTAGCTACTTATTATTTTGTTTGGCAAGTTCTTTAGCTTTTCGTGTTGCCGTCTGAATACATTCACGCTGAGCGAGTATAATAGAAACTCCTTTGTATTCAAATTCTTCTTTTAAAATGGCAACATTCTCGGTATGTTTTGATGAAAGTGGCGTGATAACGCGAATGTGTGATGGTTTCACACCAAGTCCAGAGCAAATTTCGATTAGTTTGTTTGTCCCAGCAGAGTCTTGTCCACCCGTCATAGCTGTTGTTGAATTGTCGGAAATGATGATAGTCATTTTAGCGTTATCATTTACGGCATCAAGTAACCCCGTCATGCCAGAGTGAGTGAAAGTGGAGTCGCCAATAATTGCAACGGCGGGGTGCATACCAGCGTCGGCAGCCCCTTTAGCCATTGTAATAGATGCTCCCATGTCAACGCATGTGTTTATGGCATTGAAAGGAGGTAGAGCACCAAGAGTATAGCACCCGATGTCGCCAAAAACGTGTTGATTGGTGTAACTATTCATCACTTCATTTAGAGCGGTGAACATGTCGCGGTGTCCGCACCCTTTGCAAAGCGCAGGAGGACGGTTTACGAGCCATTCGGGATTTGAAAGTAGGCTTTTGTCGGAGGCGTTTTTTACGCCAAGAGCTGTTGCAAGAGCGTCGGGGGTGAGTTCACCCATGCGAGGTAGAGTGCCATCTAATCGCCCATGAATTTTTGAATTTCCAGAATATCCACAAATAAATTCTTCATATATAGGATATCCCTCTTCGACGATTAAAATATCGTCGTATTTATCTAAAAAGGTATCAATCTGCTTTCGAGGTAAAGGGTATTGCGAGATTTTGAGAACTGAGATGTTTAGATTATTTTCAGTAATCACTTCCATTGCATAGTTAAAGCCAATACCAAATGCTATGATAGCTTTATTACTTGTTCCGTCAGTGACTTTAAGAAAAGGAGAGTTCTCGGATTCTTGTTGCATTAATGGCTGAATTTCGAGAAGATTAGCGTATCTACCGCGTGCAATAGCTGGTAGTAATATCCATTTGCGTTTGTCGGTTTCTGGAGCAAATGGGTTCATTTCTCTAATATCTTTGCGGTGTATTATAGCGCGAGAATGAGATAGTCGAGTGGTGATACGAAAAATAATTGGCACATTGATGCGCTCGGATAAGTCAAGAGCGTAGTGCATAGCATCGTAGGCTTCTTGCTGGTTGCTTGGCTCTATAACGGGCAAAAAAGCGAATTTTCCATAAGCACGCGTATCTTGTTCGTTTTGAGAAGAGTGCATCGAAGGGTCGTCGGCAACTATGACCACCAGCCCCCCTTTAGCGCCCGTAATGGCTGAGTTCATAAAAGCGTCGGCTGCAACATTTAGTCCCACGTGCTTCATGCACACGATACTACGTTTTCCAGCATAAGACATTCCCAAAGCAGCTTCATAGGCTGTTTTTTCGTTTGTAGCCCAAGTAGAATGAATATTTCTATTCTTAGCCTCAGGAGCTTGTTGAATAAATTCAGTAATTTCGGTTGAAGGTGTTCCAGGATAAGCATATACTCCTGATATACCTGCATCTATAGCAGCGCAAGCAACAGCTTCTGCGCCTAATAGTAGTTTATCTTCCATGTTTATATATAAAAATCCTTATAAAGGACTGATGAGTTAATCAAAATACACCCCAAATATAGCAATTAAGTAGCAAATATTTAGTAAAAAAAGGTGGAAAAGGTTATTTGTGATTGTAATGAGTTTTAATAAATCGCGGTATAAAAGATATATGCCTTGCTATTGTAGGTAGCGTTCCAAAGTGATGACACATTATGTGGAATCGTTCTATAAGTGATGCTTTCCGATTTTTATCGGTCATGCCATCGGTTAAATAATCAATGATAATTGTACCCGTATAAGCGTTATTATTAGATAGTTTTAGGCATCTAATACACCAATCATAATCGGCTGAAAAACGATATTTTAAGTTGTAAAAAGGGGCTATGCTTTTACTAACAACAAATGCTTGATGACATACGAGCATTCCATTCTTAAAACTACTAACAGTGAGATTGTCGGGCGCTGTGAGATGTCGCATTCCGACAGGTTTGCGAAGGTCATTAACAAGCCGAGTTTGCCCATAAATGATGTTGGCATTTGTGCTTTTTGCTGTATTGGCAATATCCTGGAGCGTCTTTTTTTCGGCAAAGGCATCACCAGCATTTAGGAAAATAAGGTATTTGCCCGATGCTTTAATAATTCCCTTATTCATAGCATCATAAAGTCCATTATCAGGTTCTGAAACGATAATAATGCCGTCTACTCCGTGCTCTTTTGCAATAGCAACCGTGTTATCTCTCGACCCGCCGTCAATGATAATATGTTCAAAATCGGTACAAGATTGAGCCTTTACGCTTTCAAGAGTGCTTGGCAACTGCTTTTGGGCGTTGAACGTAATAGTTATAATGCTAAAAAGAGGGTTCATAATATAAATTTGTGATTACAAAAGTATCACAAAAGTATCACAAAAGCACGAAAAAGGCACGAAAAAAAGGATACTGAAAAGTATCCTTCGTGATCCGCCTGGGGCTCGAACCCAGGACCCCAACATTAAAAGTGTTGTGCTCTACCAGCTGAGCTAGCGAATCCTTTAAAAGCGTTGCAAAGGTACGCTTTTTTTTTAAAGCACCAAATGTTTTTGGTGTTTTTATTGCTTGAAGTGTTGCTTTTTATTTGGTGAATATCTTAATATATTGTTAATCAAGTTATATAATAGTTGTGCGTTATAATGATGTGTTTTATTTTTCTTCTTCTGGTGGTGCTTTGAGTGGTGCTTTTGGCTTAGGTGTTTGCTTTATGTCGCCATTGTGTATTATGTATTCGTCGTAATATGAAATGATGAGAGTTGTGAGAGGGAGTGCTATTATTAGTCCTATAAAACCGAGTAGAGTTCCCCAAATAGATAGTGATAGGAATATTATTGCTGGATTTAGTCCCATGTATTTTCCCATAATTTTGGGAGTTAGTATCATGTCTTGAATTAGTTGTACTATGCAATATACGGCGAATGTTTCGCCAAAAATAATCCAGAAGTTTTCGCCAGAGTCAACGACGTTAACGAGGCATAGAATTGCTGCTATAGGAATTGATATTAGTTGCAGATATGGTACCATGTTAAGTATTCCTATAAATAGTCCAAATACGACGGCTAATGGGAGTCCTATTATTAGGAATCCGATGCTGAATAATATGCCGACTATAAATGAGATGAGGGCTTGTCCTCGAAAGTAGTGGTTCATGCTGCTTTGAATGTCGGAAGCAACTTTGAATAGTCCTTCTTGGAATTTTTTAGGTATAATATTTTTGAATCCGGTGGTTATGCGGTCGTAATCGATTAGTATAAAGACTAAATAAAGGAATACTACGAGCCAACTGCATATTGTGAGCATTACTCTAATGCTACTGTCCATAATTATCCATGTTTCTGATGCGACATTTTCTATTAGCTTCATCCATTCTTCTCGTGATAGTAGGTTTGACAGTTGCTCGAAGTCGATGTATTTTGCTATGAAATCGTGAACAGCGTCGGGCAGGTATGGAATGTTAAGTTGTGACTGTGTGTAGCGTTGAAACATTATAATCATTTGCTCTATTTCGCTAATGATGTATGGAATAAAGAAATATCCTAAGATTGATGAAACGGCAATTATTTCAAACAGGGCAATGAGTACAGGAATGGCATTGCCTTTGAGGTGCAATATTCGTTTATTGAATCCTACTAATGGTTGAATTATGTATGCAAGAAGGCAAGCGACAAGAAAAGGTAATAACACGCCTTTGAGATAATTAATAAGGGCGAGTAAGCCAATAATTATGATTGCTGAAAAGATTATGCGAATAACTCGGTCGAATGTGTATGGTCGTTTTGCTTCCATGAAATAGTATTTTTATTTTAAACAAAAATAGGTATTATTTTTTTGTTTTACTTATAATCAGAGAAAAAGGATAACTTTGTGATGAATAATTATAAAAAAATCATGATATGAAAAGAAATATCATTTTTGTATTTGCTATTGCATTTTGGGGTATACTGTTTTGTGATGCGATAAACTTAGATCGAGATATTAGGAAATTTACCTCTAATCCTTTGTTATCGCATGCTTCGGTTGGTGTTAGTGTAATGGATATTGAGAGTGGGGAAATAGTGGGTGATGTGAATGGGAATATATCTCAGATTCCAGCGTCAACGATGAAGACGGTAACTTCGGCAACTGCGTTGAGTGTGCTTGGAGAGGGATATGAATTTCATACGAGAGTGTTTATTGATGGCTCTGTTGGGCGGAATGGTACTTTGAAAGGTAATGTACGCATAGTAGGAGGTGGAGACCCTACGCTTGGTTCTAAATGGATTAAAGCTAAGCCATCGTTTATTGCATTGTGCATTAATGCTCTTAAAGAGCGTGGTATAAAAAAAATAAAAGGAGATATTATTATTGATAATTCTATATTTGCATTGCCTTCTCGCTCGCCGCTGTGGATGCTTGAAGATATAGCGTGGGATTATGGAGCAGGAGCGTTTGGATTAAATTATGCAGATAACACTTTTGACGTAGTTCTTGATGTGTCGGCTGGCGATAGTGCAACGGTTGTGCATACATCGCCATTAATAAGTGGTGTGACTATTGATAATAAACTTGCGATAAAGGATAACGCAAAAGGATATGACTTAACTGTTGGAGATCATCGAAATATTATTTCGATTGTTGGAGATGTAAGTCGCAAAGCTGAGTTGATGACTATTACATGTGCTAATCCATTTCCTGAATTATCGTTGCGCGATTCCTTAATAATATCATTAGAAAAAGCAAAAATAAAGATTTCGAGGAAGCATTTAAAGGTTGAGAAAGAAAGCGATTTGCTTTTGGACTATAAATCGCCAAAATTGGAGCAAATACTTCACTCGTTATTGGAGCGTAGCGATAATATGTTTACGGAGTGTGTGCTTCGAGCGATGGCGCTAAATGCTGGGCAAGTTGCTACGGCGAGTAATGGTATTGATATAGTAAAAGAATATTGGGGCAAGCGAGGGCTTGATACGAATGCTTTATTTATGAAAGATGGGAGTGGTCTTGCACGAAATAATAAAGTGTCATCGCAATTTTTAGTAAAAATGTTGGCAGTTATGATGCGAGATAATGGTGTGGGCGTTTCATTTAATACTCTATTTCCTGTTGCAGGAAAGGAAGGCACTGTGGATAGCCTATTAAGAAATACTGATTATGCTGGCAGTTTTGCAGTGAAGTCGGGTAGCATGAGTGAGGTGCAATGCTTTGCTGGATATTATCCGGCAGATAATCCAAAATATAGTGTAGCAATACTTGTTAATAATTATCATTGTACACGAGCCGAACTAATAAAAAATATAGAAAAGTTGCTGATTAATATATTTTCTTCAATAAAAAAATGATGAAAAATAGCTACTTTTAAATATAATTCATAAATTTACGTAAAGAAAATTGATAACTCGATTAGAATTAAAAAATAATTAATATGTTTGTACTTCATAGAAGTAGTTTCATATATTTAAATTAAGCACCGATAACGATGGACAAATCTGTTAAGAATATTTTATCTCAGGTGTACGAGTTAGAAGGATTACTTTTACTCGTTGACAACCATGCACAGAACACTGATAGCTATGTATATGAGCTAATAAGAGACAAGGCTAATATTGTGGCTAAACTTTCAGAAGAATTAACTCCCAATATTTTTATTGAGAGTGTTGATCAAGAAATGTCGCAAGATGCAGATGTAGAGGCTGACGAAAGTCCAGAATATGAATGTCTTGGAGCTGATAGCTGTTGCGATACAGGAGATGATTATGAAGATGAACCTGTGGAAATGATACAACCAGAAGAAGAGATTGAAGATGAGGCAGAGCTACAAGATGAAAGTCCTGAAGATGTTGTTGAAATAGAAGAAGACGATGATGATGAGCCTATGGAGCTATCGTCGTTGGACGATGATACTCAAATTGAATTTATCGATGAAATCGATGAAGATGATCTTGATAGCAAAGTAAACGAAATCGTTGATGAGGCTGAAGATGCTGCATACGAAGTCGATGCAATAGATGAGGCTAACGAAGACTATGTTGCCGAAGAGGAGGAGGTCGCAGACGATGAAATAGAAGCTCCGATTACGTTAGATACGGTATTGTCACGAAGCATGTCTAAGAATCTTAGGCAGGCATTTACACTTAATGATAGATTTCGCTATCGTCGCGAATTATTTGGTAATAGTGACGTAGAAATGACAAATACCTTAAATCTTGTGGAGGCTATGGGGTCATATAGCGAAGCCGAAGATTATTTTTATGGTGACATGGAATGGGATAAAGAATCGCCCGAAGTTGTAGATTTTATGACGATAATACATAACCACTTTGCATAGATAGAATGAGCGGTAAATTATATATAGTTCCCACACCAGTAGGGAATCTTGAAGATATGAGTGTGCGTGCGATTAATACATTAAAGAGTGTTGATACAGTTCTTGCTGAGGATACGCGAAATAGTGGTATGTTGCTTAAACACTTTGAGATATCAACTCGGATGCAGAGTCATCATAAATTTAATGAGCATGACACTCTTCCTACCTTGATAGAGCGATTAAAGGGTGGAGAACAGATTGCTCTAATATCTGATGCAGGAACTCCAGCAATTTCAGATCCAGGCTTTTTGCTCGTAAGAGAGTGTCGCAGAAATGCGATAGAAGTTGAGTGCTTGCCAGGACCAACGGCGTTTGTCCCCGCATTAGTAAATTCGGGATTACCCTGCGATAAATTCTGCTTTGAAGGATTTTTGCCTCAAAAAAAGGGTAGAGCTACCCGTCTTAGTGAATTATCACAAGAGCCACGAACTATAATTCTATATGAGTCTCCATTGCGACTATTAAAGACACTTGAACAGCTTTCAGAAGTCTTTGGAGGAGAACGCGAAGCCTCAGTGAGTAGAGAAATATCAAAGCTTCATAATACTACGCATAATGGTACATTGCTTGAGTTGGTTACATATTTTAAGGGCACCGCGCCACGAGGCGAGATTGTGATAGTCGTAGAAGGTAAGAAAGACGAAGATTTGCCTGTAAAGAAAGACAAATACAGTCAATTTAAAAATAATAATAGAAACGATAATTAAAAACATTATTTATGAAAAAAATCGCTTTATTTTCAGTATGTGCAGGTGCATTGATGATGATGCTCCCTGCTTGTAATGGTAATGCTAATAAGCAAAAAGAAGCAGAAAACCAAAATGTAGAGTTGAATGACTCCCTTCAAACAGCCTTAGCAGAGCAGGATAGTTTGATGACATTATTAACTGAAGTTAATGATGGAATGACTCAAATTAAAGAACTTGAAAACTTGATGTCGTCGCCAAATCTTAGTGGAGAAACAGCCTCAAAGAAAGATGAAATAAAGGCAAATATGACCGTTATCCAACAAGCATTGCAAAATCGACGTACAAAATTAGATGCAATGGAATTGAAATTGAAACAATCGGGTTCTTATAATTCTAAGATGCAAAAGACTATAGAATCGATGAAGGAACAGCTTGCAGCTCAAGAGAAAAATATTGCAACATTACAAGAGGCTCTAAAGAATGCAAATATTCAAATAGAAGGTCTTACAAATAAGGTTACAACGCTTAATAGCACCGTAGAGACTGTTTCAACAGAGAAAAAAGCAGCTCAAGAAGAAGCAGTGCGTGTAGCAAATGAACTTAATACATGTTATTATGTGATAGGTTCTAAGTCGGAATTAAAGAAAAATAAGATTGTAGAATCAGGATTCCTACGTAAGACAAAAATTATGGAAGGTGATTTTGAAAAATCTTATTTTACAAAGGCCGATAAGCGTACTATCAGCGAATTGCCATTGCATGCTAAAAAGGCTAAACTGCTAAGTAAGCACCCACAAGGTTCATACGAAATTGTTGATAATGATGGAGTTAAGACTCTTAAAATCACAAATTCAACAAAATTCTGGGAACTTTCAAACTTCTTGATTATTCAAATCAACTAATGCTAAACTGATGCACAAAAAAGACGCATTCTCCTTTAAAAGAGAATGCGTTTTTTTTAGAAGCTGTTTTAATTTATTTCAGATATATTTATATAGCTTTTTTTTAATATTGAATTTTATGTTTTGGACTCTTTTCTGCTACTTTTCCATAAATAATTCTCTAAAATAGTCTCAAATCTATTCTGAGATAAATTAAAACAGCTTCTTAATTCTTTGAGATGTCGATAAATCTATCCTTCTGAGATTGCACCGCTTGGGCAAACTTCAGCACAAGAACCACAACTAATACAAGTATCAGGATCTATTGAATATATGTCACCTTCAGAAATAGCTTCTACTGGGCAAACTGGTGCACAAGTACCGCAAGCTACACAACTATCATCTATTACGTAAGCCATGTTGTAAAAATTTAGATATTATACATTTAAAAATTTATGCAAATGTATATTTTTATATCATGAAATCCAACTATTGTTGGACTTTTATTTGCATTTGCTCTACAAATGCGCCACTAAAGCATAGATTTCGTATTTCGTGCCTTTTGCCGTATCTTTGTGCTCATGATAAAAACAGAATATATATCGCATTACAAGTCTATTTTACGTCTTGGATTTCCTATAATGCTTGGGCAATTAGGAATAATCGTTGTTGGATTTGTTGATACGATGATGGTAGGACATTATTCTACGCAAGGGCTTGCTGCTGCGTCGTTTGTAAATAACTTATTCATGTTTGTTACGATGCTTTGCATGGGATTTTCGTATGGATTAACGCCCTTAGTAGGTGCTTTGTTTTCGCGAGGAGAGTATAAAAGTATCGGCGAAACGGTTAAAAATGGTGTTTTAGTTAATCTAATTTTTGGAACCGTTGTGGTTGTAGCTATGACAATAGTTTATTTTAATATTCATCATTTTGGACAGCCCGAAGAGTTACTTCCGATTATTGGGCCATATTTTTTGACGATGCTTTCGTCACTTATTTTTGTGTCGTTGTTTAATGTTATGCGTCAGTTTGCCGATGGCATTTCCAAGACCTCGTTATCGATGTGGATACTTCTTAGTGGTAATCTTCTGAATATAATATTTAATTATTTGTTGATATTTGGTAAGTTTGGATTTCCAGAACTTGGATTGCTTGGAGCAGGAATAAGTACGCTCGGCTCAAGGATTTTTATGGCTCTTACCTTTGTTGTGATAGTTTTAACGACAAAGGTATTTATCAAATATCGCGAAGGTCTAATGGTTGGAAAAGTAGAGAAGTCGAAGATGAAAATGATATTTAGAGCGTCAATGCCAGTTTCTTTGCAGATGGGAATGGAGACGGGATTATTTTCATTTAGCGCTGTCATGGTAGGGTGGCTTGGTTCAATAGCTCTTGCGAGTTATCAAGTAATATTGACAATAGGAATGCTCGGCTATATTGTATATTATGGCTTTGGGTCGAGTGTAGCAATAAAAGTTTCTAATTTTGTAGGGGTTAATGACATTAAAAATGTGAGGTTGGTAGCTAAATGTGGCTTCCATATCCAGCTTGTTTTAGCCCTGTGCTCGTCGTTGTTATTCCTGTTTTTTGCTGAAAATATTATATCATGGTTTACCGATGACATTGCAGTAATATCAGCCACAGTGATGCTCATCTTTCCATTGATATTATATCAGTTTGGCGATGCTATACAAATAAATTTTGCAAATGCACTTCGAGGCACGTCCTATGTAATGCCTATGATGTGGATTGCTCTTATATCATATATATTAGTTGGGATTCCGTTGGCTTATATCATGTGCTTTGTGTTTGAACTTGGAGTTTCAGGCGCATTTATTGCTTTCTCGGCATCATTATTCCTCGCAGGAGGGCTATTTACTAATCAATTTTATCATCGATTGAAATCAATGTAATTGTTATTTTTCGGTAGGTTGGTTGGCGTTCCCTATTTCTTTTACGGCTCCCGTCTGAGGGTCGAAGATTACGTAAGCTGGTTGTTTTTTGTTTGTAAACATATCAGGGTCAAGGCCAAAATCTATTCCATATTGAGCTACTTCAATGTTTTTATCAAATATTGATTTGCCATTATGCTTTAGAGTTATTTGAGCTTTGCCTGGAATTTTATACATCACAGCTCCTTTAGGTATCTTCTTTTCTATACCTTTTTCGTTGACTGGCATTTCGCCACGTTGAGTTATTTTAAGTGTTAAATACACAGGTTCGCCACTTAAGTCGTTTTTGTCAACAATGCCATTATAGTCGGATATGCGTAGTATCACTTCGTTGTTTACCTCTTCGCTTGGTGTGTAATCGAAATGCTTTGCTTCGGTCTCTGATGAGGTTGTGCCAAGGAAAAGAGCCATTAGTGCAGCTTCTTGTGCATCGAGTTTTGAAATCATAAGTTTCATAGCTTCACCATCTGGAGGCATTACATCGCCTTCGCCCGTAATGAAATTAGTGCGACTTTCTCTGATTTTATATATTTGATTAGCAGCAATTTCGGCTTGTTTTGCTATTGATTCGCTCACGAGTAGTTCTCCTGAAAGAGCTTGTGCGGCAGCGTTTGGAGTGATAGCATTCTTTATCCTTGCTGCTTCAATTTTTGTTGCTTTAATAGCCCTAACTTCGTAGTTAATTGCAAGTGGTAGTCCATTGTTATCAAGCATTAAGAAAGGAGAACTACCATTCTTAAATTGCATGAGGTATTCATTATCTTTATCAGGGACACCATAAGGGGTTAATTCTATTGATTGTAATTCCCATGATTGAGAATCGTCGAGGATAGCATTTTCCACCCCAAGATATTTCTTAGCATATTTGTTGTAAATGCCAGCAACTTTTACTGTTTTAGTCGCTGTAACTGTTATGTCGAAATGTGTGATTGGGAGAGAATATATAAGTCCATATTCGTTGTGCTTTGCTGCTGTAAATTTTTGCGATTCTTGTGCAAAGATAAAATTACTTGCAGCAAATACTGTTGCAATGACAAAACATATAAGCGTTTTTTGGTTCATAATCAATGTGGTGTGAAGTATTTATTTATGCAAATATACAAATATCATTTATTAAAATAGATTGCTTAGCTCATAATCTCTTTAATTGCGATTCCTATGTTATTAATAATGTCGCTTGCAATCATTCCATAGGAGCCTGTACTTTTCACGGCAATGTCCCCAGCATGACCGTGTATATACACTCCTAACACGGCACTTACTTCGGGCTTGTAGCCTTGTGCAACAAGTGATGCGATGATGCCAAGAAGAGCGTCGCCACTGCCTGCAGTTGCCATTCCAGCATTTCCACTACTGTTGATATATATTTTTCCGTCGGGTCGAATAGTCATTGTGTGATGACCTTTTAATACCACAATAATGTTGTAGTAACGCGCTACCTCAAGCGCCTTTCGCAAACGCATTTCTTCTGATATATGTTCTCCAAAAAGGCGGTCAAATTCTCTTGCATGAGGTGTTATAATCGACATTATAGGAATACTATTTAGTAACGAAGGTCGCTTTGCAATGCAATTGACAGCATCAGCATCTAATATACAAGGTGTCTTAGAATTAATAAGAAAGTTTTCAAGAGCATCGATAGTTGCAACGTTTGTACCAATGCCTGGTCCTATTGCAATGGAGCCATATTCATGTTTTAAAGCTATGTCGGTAATGATAATATCGTGTTTATCGGCATCAAATATTGCTTCGGGTACACTTCCTTGAATTGTGCTATATCCACATCGAGGGGCGTGAACGGTTACTAATCCAGCTCCGGCACGCATTGCGGCACGTGCCGATAGCACTGCGGCACCAATCATGCCATAGCTACCAGCAATAATCATTGTGCTACCAAAGTCGTATTTGTTAGAAAATGCTTTTCTTTTCTTTAATACCCTCTTAACGTCATAATTTTCAACGAGATAATAATCGGTAGCTGTTTCTTTAATAGCTATCTTATTTAATTCGATATCGAGTATTTTCCATTCGCCAAGATAGCTCGCGTTTTCGGCAAAAAAGAATGCCATACGCGGAAATTGGAATGTTAGCGTTAACTTAGCGGTTATTATATTTCGGCGATTGTTTTCAAGATTCCATTCGCCAAACATGCCCGTAGGCACATCAATAGATACAACAAATGCGCCAGATTCGTTTATATATTGTACTAAAGAAGTAAATCCCCCCTTTAGTGGTTCTTTAAGCCCAGTGCCAAATAGTCCATCAATAACAATATCGTCCTTAGATAAATATGGCGGTGCAAATTCGTTGATAACCTCAGTAAAATCTACTTCACCCAAAGCAATAAGTCGCTTTTTATTAGCTTCACAATCGTAGGATAACTTTTTATTACCAATATTAAAGAGGAAAACCTCAGCTTTATACCCCTGTTCTATTAGCATTCGTGCCACAGCGAGCGTGTCGCCACCATTATTACCCGGGCCAGCGAATAGGACGATGCGTTTATTAGGTAACCAACGCGAAATAATTTCGCAAGTTACTGCCGACGCAGCACGTTCCATAAGGTCGAGCGAGGATATCGGCTCGTTTTCTATTGTGTATTTGTCAATATCACGTATTTCAGAAGTAGAAAATATTTTCATATCAAATCTTTTTTTCAAAAATGAGAAGTATGGTTTCTTATTTCTTTTACAAAAGTAATGCTTTTAATTTGAGCGTGCAAGATAGTAAAAATATGGCTTGTGTTAATTATTTGCAACAAAAAGGAATGTATAACTTGTTTTTTGTTTGTTCGCTTAGCAACTTTTCTTACCTTTGCGCAAGATTTTTAAGTGATGGAAGAAATTACAATAAAAGGGCTCACTTTTGAGCCTTACATCAAGAACGAAGAAATTCAAAAGCAAATTAAACGTGTTGCTGCTGAAATTACTCGCGATTGTGGCGATAAATCGCCTCTATTTTTATGTGTTTTAAATGGTGCATTTATATTTGCAGCCGACCTTTTTAGGGCGGTAAACTTTGAAACGGAAATTTCCTTCATTCGCTACAAGTCATATAGCGGAATGTCGTCAACGGGTACTATAAAGGAGATACTTGGAATGGACGACGATATCGCAGGTCGCACCGTTATAATAGTTGAAGACATCGTTGATACAGGGCTAACGGCTACAAAGTTAATGGCCTCGTTGAATGCACACAATCCAAAGGAAATTAAGCTCGCTACTCTATTGTTTAAGCCAGATTCGCTCACATGTAATCTGCAACCCGACTATGTGTGCTTTAATATTCCTTCGAAATTCATTTTAGGATATGGCCTTGATATTGATGGGCTTGCACGCAATCTCAGCGACATCTATATTTTAAAGGAAGATAAATAATAACGAGCAGTCTCGTTAACGGTCAAGTCTACAATAATCTACACATATATATTTAAAACTAAATTCTTAATTTAGAAATGTTTAATATAGTCATTTTTGGAGCGCCAGGCTCAGGCAAAGGCACTCAAAGCGAAAAGCTAATTGAAAATTACGGTTTATATCACATATCTACTGGTGAAGTCCTTCGCGACCACATAGCGCGTGACACTGATTTGGGGCGTATTGCTGATAGTTATATTTCACAAGGAATGCTCATTCCCGATGAATTAATGGTAACCATTCTTGGTAGCGTACTTGATTCTAATCCAGAAACAAAAAAAGGGGTGATATTTGATGGATTTCCACGCACAATTAATCAAGCAAAAGCTCTCAAAAAGATGCTTGCCGAGCGCGACGCTGCGGTTGATGCCGTTGTAGGGCTTGAAGTAGTTGAAGAGGAACTAATAGACCGTCTTATTAAAAGAGGCAAAGAATCGGGACGTAGTGATGACAATCTCGAAACAATCAAGAAGCGTTTAGATGTTTATCACAATCAGACCTCGCCACTTCGAGATTTCTATATTGCAGAAAAGAAATATATAAAAATTATGGGATCGGGAGCAGTTCATGAAATATTTGCTAATATCAAGAATGCAATAGACTCGATAGCGAAATAGGAGAACTCTAATTTTTACAGAAAATATTAATGTGTAAGTATAAAATAAATAAATACTTGCACATTTTTTATTGTATATATCAAGTGTATAGTTTTTAATTATTACCTTAGCAATATCATAATTTTAAAAAAAATATCAGTTATGAATAATCGTTTTTGCATTATTATGGGAGGTGGTGTTGGAAGTCGCTTCTGGCCATATAGTCGCACCAATGTACCCAAGCAATTTATAGACTTTTTTGGTACTGGTCGTTCGTTGTTGCAAATGAGCTACGACAGAGTTCTTGGTGTGATACCTAAAGAAAATATTATAGTTGTAACAAATGAGCATTATGCTCCACTTGTGAAAGAGCAATTGCCCGATTTGTGTCCATCGCAAATATTGCTTGAGCCAGAACGTCGGAATACTGCTCCGTGCATTGCGTGGGCCGCCTATCACATTCAAGCCATTAATCCCGATGCCTCAATAATAGTTGCACCATCAGATCATCTTATATTAAAGGAAGATGCATTTCGTGATAGCATAAAGAAGGGGCTTAATTTTGTTGAAACTCATGATGCTCTTCTTACTCTTGGAATAAAACCATCGCGTCCTGAAACTGGATATGGATATATTCAAGTAGGCAAAGAGATAGAACGTGGCATTTTAGAGGTAAAGACATTCACAGAAAAGCCTAACATTGAGCTTGCAAAAGTATTTCTTTCAAGTGGGGAGTTCTTCTGGAATTCTGGCATATTTCTGTGGTCGGCAAAGTCTATAATAAAAGCCTTTGGCGAGCTTAATCCAGAAATTTCTGGGCGTTTTGAAAGAGGTTTAGGCCGTTATAATACCGATTCTGAAATGCCATTCATAAAGCAGGAATTTGCTGCTTGTCCTAATATTTCTATCGATTTTGCTGTAATGGAAAAGGCTTCAAACGTATATGTAGAATGCGTAGATTTTGGTTGGAATGACCTTGGAACATGGAGTTCGCTCTATGATAATTCGCCAAAAAATAAAGAGGCAAACGTGACCCAAAATTGTAAAGCAATATTATATGACTCACAACGAAATATTGTGGCTGTGAAAGGCGATAAATTAGTAGTAGCCTCAGGGCTTAACGATTATATAATAGCCGATGTCGATGATGTATTATTAATATGTCCAATGTCGGAAGAACAAAAGATAAAGCAATATGTCAATGATGTAAAAGCCACCTACGGCGAAAAATATCTATAAAATAATACTTATAATAATAGCATCAAGATTACATTTTTGGTGCTATTATTATGTCATAACGTAGCAGTTGGAATGATGCTTTGAACGGAGTGCGTTGTTGCTTTGGTTTTGGACTTAGGTAGTAATAAAAACTGCGTTGGCTATCAAATGACTTTATTTCAACCTGCCGTGTGCTATTTGATGGTATCTCGCAATTGATTATCTCGGTGCGTTCGTGAAGCATATTATCGTTAATGTCGGTGTAGCGCAATTTAATTTGTAGACGAGATATATCAAAAGTTGAATTGTTAGTAACGAAAAATGTTTCTTTATTTTCGTTGGCACGTTTATCAAATCCCTTTATGCTTATAACTTTAGAATCAAAAACTAAGCCGTTGTTGATACTCGTAGAGTCGCTAATGGCGGTAATACTTTCAATCATCTCCGCCGCGCTTTGGTTCTTAGGCGTAAGCGTTCCTCGTGATGTGTTATTACCACTAAAGCTCGGCAAAATGCCAAGATAGCATGAAATGCTGAATGCTATTAATGATTTCATTTTCATGGCTAAAGGTATCTTATTGTTGAAAAAGAAGTGCCGTTTGCGTCGTAAGAAGGATATATGCGCCTAAATCCTCGTGGTAGTTTCTCGTCTTTTTTCTCCATAGAGATGCCTATTCCTTTAAGTAGAGTCGGGAGGAATCGAGAGAAATTGATGCGAAGTTTGAATTTGAATTCAGGCATTTGAAATGTGATAATTGACTTGTCTTCAGTGAGCTTAGCCACACAGCGTTGTGGGTGCATGAGAGTTGAACCACTTTGTGCTCCATATATCCACATGTAGAATTTATCATCTTGTGCACTATCGGTGATATATCCAATGACAGTTCCTGGAAGTAGCGAGTGGTCGTCGGCGCTAAGAAGCACGATGCGATATTTAAATTTAGATGAAAATTGAGGCGAAGAAAACTGCTCGATACTAATTTTTACTTCCTCGTCGGGATAATGCCATATACCTTCTAAAGGCTGTATTGGTGCCGATTCAAAGTATTTTTTAGCACTGCTTTCGGTATAATTCTTTAGATATATAGCTTTTGCAGGCGGAGCATCATCATAATAGTTATTTGCTCGGCACAGCGACGTAGTTATAATGCACAGGAGCACTGAGAAAAATAGATTGCGCCACATATCATCTATTGATTAAATTTTATAGCTAAAACCAAAGCTCAATATCTCTTTCAACTGCCAATGCTTCCATTCCTGGCTTACTATTGCGCTTGAGCTATCATAGCGTAAATGCAAATAGAACTGTGTTGACAGATACTTATTGATACTAAAATTCACCGTATTTTCTAAGTCGCCTTGGATGTAACTGTAGTCGGTAAATACAAATAGGCGTGAAGATAATGTGATATTAGTATGAATTTTCCAAAATAATTTTCCTTCAACGCTCGAACCTATTTGGTTTTGTATAGTTTTGCCCGCTTCCATTCCGAGAGATTCAGGTTTTATGCGGTCTTTTGCAAGGCATATTTTCATATTATATGAGCCTGGAGCAATAGACACGTCTAATACCGCGCGATTGTCTTTGCTCTTGGTGTTGTATGTCATACCAATACCCACATTCAGTTCTCCAGGAGTAAGAAATGCGGCTTTTAAATCATAAGTATTTGGCTTAAAATTCTGAAAAAATTGCGTTTTAAATTGCAATGTAGTTGTATAAAACCAGTTTTTAGCGGCTTTAACACCAAACTTTGTATTGAGTTGAAATAAATCTTCACTAATGCTGTAACTTCTCACCGAATCTTGTGGAGCTGAATTGAGACTTATCTTATATTGCAAAGAAGTCTCAAATAAGAATTTAGGGTAAGCATTTGGATTAAGTTTCACATTATATTTGAAATCTCCAAGCAGATTTAAGTTGCTGTTTCCACCTTGATACCAGTTGCTTGACAAATATGCTTGGGAAAATTGTATAGATGAAGCATATCCATGAATCCATTTTTTTGGTTTTATCTTTGGCGCGCTTGGCATGTTGTCGGGCACCTTTATCTCAAATTCTTCAAGAGATAGAGTGGCTTTAGAGGGGTCAACTTTTATTATATATTGTTTTGGAGGCTCTGGGAGCATCTGTACATTATATTTTACAAGTTCAGGAGAGCGATATATAACCTCATTTATATGATACATTTCAAATTGTGTCTTTTTAAGAGCATCGATTAGCCACTGATTTTCTAATTTCAGTTCATTCCCTTTTTTATTATTAGCTACTCTTTTAGGCGTTTGAGGGTCAATCGTTTTTTGGTGTTCAAATATTATAGGAATGAACATATAGTTTGGCTGTATAACAGAATCGTTGAATAGCACAGTGCTTGAATCAGCAAGTACTACCGTATGCTTATTCGCGACAGTTACGAGCGGAATTTTTGCTAATGTGGTAAATTGTCCGATAGCTACCATGAAAATAGCAAATGTAAGAAGTAGTCGTTTCTGCATAACAGGTGTTTTATTGAATTTGACTACAAAAATAAACATTTTTCTTCAGTTAATACTTGATTTGTAATAATTCATTGTTTTTAAGAAGCGAATAAATTTTAGCTCAATCGTTGATTAGATGCGTAAACCAGTATGAAAAGGTACATATTATTTTCTATTAATAGTAATCAAAAGATAATTTCACATTAGTTTGCATGTGAGATGCAGATTTTATTGCTAATTTTGCACTTTGAATTAAATTAATTTTTTTGCAGTGGATACGAAGTATATTTTTGTAACAGGTGGAGTGGTTTCTTCTTTAGGTAAGGGGATTATATCATCATCTATAGCTCGATTATTACAGTCACGAGGCTTTAAAGTAACAATCCAGAAGTTTGACCCATATATTAACATTGATCCGGGAACACTCAATCCGTATGAACATGGCGAATGCTATGTAACGGTTGATGGTCACGAAGCCGACCTTGACTTAGGGCATTACGAACGTTTTACGAATATTAATACAACTCGTGCTAATAATATTACCACTGGTCGCATATATCAAAGCGTTATCGATAAAGAGCGTCGAGGAGATTATTTGGGAAAAACGGTGCAAATTATTCCTCATATTACCGATGAGATAAAACGCAACGTTAAATTGCTCGGAAATACGGGCAAATTTGATTTCGTTATCACAGAAATAGGTGGAACTGTTGGTGATATTGAATCACTTCCATTTCTGGAAAGTGTGCGTCAATTGCGCTGGGAACTTGGTTCTAACTGCGTATGCGTTCATTTAACGTATGTTCCGTATATTCGTGCTGCTAAGGAATTGAAGACCAAGCCTACTCAACACTCTGTTAAGCAATTACAGGAAATGGGTATTCAGCCCGACATTCTTGTACTTAGGACAGAAAAAGATATTCCACTCGACATGCGTAAAAAGGTAGCACAATTTTGTAATGTAGCGCCAAATGCGGTAATACAGTCGATTGATGTTCCTACTATATATGAGGTACCTATCAAGATGCACGAGCAACATCTCGATGAAATAATTCTCAAAAAAACGAATATGCCTATTGTAGGAGAGCCAGACATGACAAAGTGGAACGCATTTCTACAGAAAATTACTAATGCAAAAGAAACTATCAAAATAGGACTTGTAGGGAAATATGTTGAACTACAAGATGCTTATAAATCGATAAATGAATCATTATTTCAAGCCGCGACTTACAACGATTGCAAGCTCGAAATGCAATATTTCAGTTCTGAAAAGCTAAATGATGGTAATATTAATAACTTGCTAAAGAATCTTGATGGCATTATTATAGCTCCCGGATTTGGACAAAGAGGAATTGAAGGTAAATTTGTTGCGCTTAAATGGTGTCGCGAAAATGATATGCCTACGTTTGGAATTTGCCTTGGAATGCAATGTATGGTTATAGAATATGCTCGAAATGTACTTGGGCTTCAAGATGCAAATAGCACAGAGATGGATGCTAAAACTCCAAATAATGTAATAGACCTTATGGAAGAGCAAAAAAGTATCTCTAATCTTGGTGGCACAATGCGCCTTGGTGCTTATGAATGTAATCTTGTTCCTGAATCTAAAGCAGCATTAGCCTATGGCACGCTCAATATAAAGGAACGTCACCGTCATCGCTTCGAGTTTAATAGCGAATATCGTGCACAATTTGAGGCAAACGGTATGATGTGTGTTGGCGAAAATCCCGAAACGCATCTTGTTGAAGTGGTTGAAGTTCCAGCTTGTCGATGGTTTGTTGGTACACAATATCACCCAGAATACGGAAGTACTGTTCTTAACCCTAACCCTTTGTTTGTCGACTTTATCAAAGCCGCTATTGAAAATAAGGCGTCGAAAGCTAAGACTAACTAAAATAGTAATTAAATAACAGAAATGGATAGAAATACGATTATAGGAATGTTGCTCATGGGTGCCGTTATATTCGGCTTCATGTGGATGAATCAGCCTTCGCCAGAGGAAGTTGCTGCGCAACAACGCAAAGCTCAAGCTGCAATGGTTGAGCAGACTTCTCATAAAAAAGAAAAAGATGTGGCTGCACAGCATTCACCAGCAGATTCTTTAACCGCAAATGATATTGCACTTCTAAAGAGTTCAATAAGCAAATATGGCAAGGCTTCAACAAAAGATGGCGCTAAGACATTGACTTCCGACGGAGTTCATGTGTCTCTCACTGGCGATGCTCTTATTGGAACAGTAACTCTTACCGATACTGTTGTTGACATCAATACTGCCATTTCAGGAAGTGTCTCACCTGTTCAATCGCGCGCCGTAACAGCCATTAAATCGGCTATGAGTAACATGGGAAAATATCAAAATTTTTCTCAATATCTTTCTGGTCGCGACACTGTCGTTACATTGCAAAATAAGCTTTTAAAGGTTGATATTAGCTCAAAAGGTGGTAGCATTTCTCAAGCAACCCTAAAAGAATATAAAGCATATAATGCTAATGAAGTAGTCATCTTTAATGCTAAGACTAATACTTATAGCTTTATTTTAAATTCTACCGACCAAAAATTTGACACTAAAGATTTCTATTTCGACCCTATCGTTGAAAATGACTCTACGATATTAATGTCATTGAATCTTGGTAATGGTTCTATGTGGGGCATTAGATATACACTTTCACCAAATAGCTATTTAGTGAAGATGGATATTATTCAGAAAAATATGGATAAGGTTATTCCTCCCAATATTGCCGATATGGGATTCTATTGGCATCAAAAGATGAGCCGTCATGAAGAGGGAGAAATGTTTGAGGAGCGCAATAGCTCAATATTCTATAAATTTGCAGGCGGAGATGTTGATTATTTGAGCGAATCAAGCAATGATGAAAAGAAATTGACAGATAAAATAAAATGGATAAGTTTCAAGAATCAATTTTTTTCAGTCGCTCTTATTCCCGACACTTATTTCACAAGTGGTGATTTTACAAGTAAGGTTATAGAAAAAGGGACACCAGAGCATAAAGACTTTTTGAAGGACTTGACAGCTATCTCGTCACTCGAATATAGTTCTGCAAATCCCGCACCAGCCTCGTTCAATTTCTTTTTTGGACCCAATCTATATCCACTATTGTCATCATACGATGATAAAATTTCTCCTGATGAGGATTTGATGCTCACTAATCTTATTCCACTTGGTTGGAGTTTTTTCCGTTGGATAAATACAGGATTGATTATTCCTATATTTGACCTGCTTGGTAAGTGGATTTCAAACTATGGAATTATCATATTATTACTTACATTTATCATAAAGATAATTTTATTCCCGCTTACATATAAGAGTTTTATTTCGCAAGCAAAGATGCGTATTCTTGCTCCCGATATCAAAGAGATTAACGACAAATATCCTGGAAAAGAAAATGCAATGCTACGTCAGCAAAAGACGATGGGATTATATAGCAAGGCAGGAGCAAGTCCATTTAGTGGATGCTTGCCAATGCTCCTACAGATGCCCATACTCTTTGCTATGTTTAACTTCTTCCCTTCGTGTATAGAATTGCGTGGAGAGCCGTTTCTGTGGGTTAAAGACCTATCAGCGCCCGATGCTATCGTTACATGGACTGCTCAGATTCCATTTATTACAAATTACTTTGGTAATCACATAAGTCTGTTCTGCCTTCTGATGACGGTAACAAATATATTATACACTCGCATTAACATGCAAAATCAAGCTGGCGGAACGCAAATGCCAGGTATGAAGATGATGATGTATATGATGCCTGTCATGTTCCTTGTATTTTTCAATAATTATGCAGCAGGATTAAGCTACTACTATTTTATTTCGCTTCTGATTACGATTATACAAACGTATGCTTTCCGTCACTTCGTTAATGAAGACAAGATGCGTAAAAAGATGGCAGCAAATGCCCTAAAGCCAAAGAAGAAAAGCGGATTTATGGCACGTCTTGAAGAAGCGCAACGTCAACAACAAGCAGCTCTTAAAGCACAGCAAAAAGGTAAATCAAGGAAATAATCTCGGCAATATGATAGTTGCCTTGTGACTATAAATAAAAAAATTAGGGTTGGATTCCAAACGTGGAAAACAGCCCTAA
>JAVWYO010000004.1:0-46862 GCA_036661515.1 Muribaculaceae bacterium
ATATATAAGGCTACCAATATCACTTCGGTAGCCTTTATTTTTTGTTGTGCATCAACACTAATTATATTATTAAATAAAATCGTCCTAAAGCCCTGCAATCCAGCCTGCAATTCGAGTTGAGACAGGATCTGTAATACGTTCACGCACTTTATCTATCGCTATACACAGCGCATATACAGCAATTATAAGTCCAATACAGCGTACACTAAATCCCAAGTATCCATGCGTTGTAGCCCACCCAGCAACAGTATCTTTTAATAGTAACCACACCACTGGCGATTTATGTATTAAATATACAGCAAATGCCGACGTTGCGACATAATTGATCGCAACATTATGGAACTTAAATGTAGTAAATATAAGGAAAAAGCACACCGAAGCAGCAAGCACAAAAGGAGAATTATAGGCAAATGCCTTTCCAGAATTTAAGTAAAATGCACTGATAAAAATAAGTATAGTAAAATTAATATACCAAGCAATAAATATAAATCTAAGATGTGGCTTATTTCTAACATCTTTAAGCCAATAAAGACCTATATAACGCCCTATCAGATATACCATTATCATTTGCATCACATTATAGCCAGTGGGGTTTATTTTTCCCTCTTGCAACCACCCAAGATAAACATTCAGAAAGAGCACCGCAATAATGCACCATTGAAATGAGCGTTTCGAAAAAGATTCTATCCCCCTATTAAGCAACGGGCTTAGAAGATAAAGCCCCAAATATGCTGGAAGAAACCATAAATCAGTATGAGAATACACCAAAAAGGAGCACAGCAACCCCTCTGCCGTAAAATATCCAGGAGTGATGGCCGATTTTACAATAAATATTATCACCGAATAAAATAGGCACCATAGCGTGAACTTAACAAGCCCTTTAATAGAAAACTTTATCCCGAAATAACCCGAAATAAGCACAAAACAATTCACCCCAATTATTGAAATAGCCTCAATAACCTCCTTAGATACCACACCAAAATTCTGCAAATCAGCAAAATTCATAATTGCAGGCAATCCAAGTGCTGCACCATCGAAATGCACCACAAGAATAAACAGCATACTTATTATTCTGAGTAATTCTATATTACTTTGCCTTTCTTGTCGCATATTTGCACAAATTTTGAGATTGGATTAGTTGCTAAAAAAGTTATCAATTTAATCCAACATCACAAAGATAAACATATTATCCTATTTATAGATTATTCATTTTACGCATTTATATTATTTGAATTGACACTTATAAAGGAGTTTTTCTGTTTTCTCTTTAGAAATCGCTATATTTGTCCTCTGAAATATGAGATAAGAAACGAATGCAAGAGAAACTCAGCCTTTCACAGCAACAAAAGTTGCAACAACGGCTTTCACCGTTGCAAGTGCAATATGTTCACATGCTTGAGATGAACCGTCTTGAGGTGGAAGAAGAGGTGCGCCATGAGCTTGAGGAAAACCCAGCTCTTGAAGTCGTTGACACCCCAGCCACTGAACAACTTGGAAATGATGAAGATGGCTCGGAATTTAATGAAAGTGCCGACGATATTCAGCGTGCCGATTATCGTGATGAAGACGACATTCCATCATATCGCCTAAACATCTCTAATTCCAGTCCCGATGATAATATTCAAGAAGCGGTGGTCATTGCCGAAAGTTCTCTTATCGATTACCTCACAGAACAAATCAATGAACGTGAACTAAATGAAAAAGAACACACAATAGCTGATTACATTATAGGGAATATTGATGATAATGGTTACCTGCAACGTTCTATTGGTGCAATAACCGATGATATAATTTTCCAAACTGGGCTTGATGTTAATGAAGCCGATGTAGATGAAATACTTCAGATGGTGCGAGACCTTGACCCAGCAGGAGTTGGTGCATCTAATTTACGCGATTGCTTGTTACTTCAACTCGAACGTTGTGGAGCAACCGAAACGAGCATGCTTGCTTACAAAATTATTGATAACTATTTCGATGAGTTTTCAAAAAAGCATTATGATAAAATAGTCACTGCTCTTGGCATTTCACAAGATGCGCTGAAAGGCATATTTGAGGAGATACGCTCACTCAATCCAAAACCTGGTAGTGCTATTTCTGGAATTTCTAACGACCTACATTCGCAGCAGATAATTCCCGATTTCAGCGTGGATATTGATGGCGACAATCTTCAGCTTATTTTATTAAATAACATTCCAGAATTACAAATTGAAGAAAGTTTCTCGGCAATGTATGCCGAAAATATAATTCGCAAGCCAGCAAACCGCAACGACGAGGAAGCTGCATCTTTTGTAAAACAAAAATATGAATCAGCATCGGGCTTTATAAAAATTCTTAGTCAACGACAAGAAACACTATTTGCTACAATGAGGGCAATTCTTGTCAGACAAAAGGAATTTTTTCTATCGGGCGATGAATCTACCCTCCGTCCTATGGTGTTAAAGGATATTGCCGACGTTATAGGAGCCGACATCTCCGTTATTTCTCGTGCAACATCAAATAAATATGTAGTAACTCAATGGGGCGTTTATGCCTTGAAATTTTTCTTTAATGAAGGGTTACAACACGAATCGGGCGAAGAAGTATCTTCACGCGAAATCCAATCAATACTCAAAAGCGTTATAGCTGAAGAAAGTAAGAGCAAACCATTTTCTGATGAGCAACTGTGCCTTATTCTTCAGAGAAAGGGTTATGAGATAGCGCGACGTACCGTAGCAAAATATCGAGAGAAACTCTCAATACCAGTTGCACGGTTGCGCAAAGAGATATAACTTTGTAAAGATTCTGTTTATATAACTTATAGCGATTAAAAAATGCAACATATCGCACAATTTTTTTCTACAATTTTAAGCCCGTTGCTTATGCCAACGTACGGAGTATTCTTGGCTCTGTGGGTTTCAATTTTGTGCTATTTGCCAGTAGGCACCCGGCTTGCCGTGCTATTAGTAATATTTGGCATCACCTGTATTCTGCCAATGATATTTATAGCAGTACTTCACTCCTTTGGATTTATAAAAGATCAGCGGCTTGTCAATCGCAAAGAACGATGGTTGCCCTATCTATTTATAATACTTTGCTATTTAGGAGCTGCATTCTATTTAATACACGTGCATTCTCCATTTTGGCTTCCAATGTTCATGTTTGGAGGAGGGGCTGCTGCAATAGTGTCTTTCATCATTACATTTTGGTGGAAAATAAGTGCTCACATGGCTGGTATTGGTGGCGTAGTGGCACTCTTATTTAGGCTACACATTGATGGACTTGGAGCATTCGATATTATGTGGCTAATATGCGTAGTAATAATATTGTCAGGGTTGGTAGGCAGTTCTCGCATGATACTTGGGCGGCACACATTTTGGCAAGTAATCGCAGGATTTGCAAACGGATTCTTCTGGGTATATATCCTAAATTAAAGATATTATTGACAATAAACAATATATATAGTAATTATCTATGACACCGATTGTAAGCATTATCATGGGAAGTACAAGTGACTTACCCATCTTGGAAAAGACAGCAAAACTATTTGATGAGTTTGAAATACCGTTTGAAATGAACGCACTTTCGGCTCACCGCACACCAGTGGAAGTTGAAAAATTTGCTCGCGGAGCAAAGGAAAGAGGTATTCGTGTGATTATTGCAGCAGCTGGCATGGCAGCGCATCTTCCTGGCGTGATTGCAGCAATGACACCACTGCCAGTTATCGGCATTCCTATCAATTCAACTATTGGCGGTATTGATGCCCTTCTTGCCATCGTTCAAATGCCTCCAGGAATCCCTGTCGCTACTGTTGGTATTAATGCTGGACTAAATGCTGGAATTATAGCAGCCCAAATTCTTGCATTAAGCGATTCAAAAATAGAAAAACAGCTTGATGAATATAAGCAAAATCTATCTAATAAGATAGTAAAAGCAAATGAAGACCTTAGTAAAGTAGAATATAAGTTTAAGACAAACTAAAAAAATAAGACAGCACATAAATGTTTAGCTTCAATTATAAACGCAGGCGTTCAACGCATGTAAACATAGGTATTACACCACTTGGCTCTAACTTCCCCGTGAGAGTTCAATCAATGACATCAACATCGACTCTTGACACCGAAAAGAGTGTTGCGCAAGCTATGCGCATTTGTGATGCAGGAGGTGAATATGTACGCCTTACAGCGCAAGGCGTGCGTGAAGCTGAAAATATAGGAGTTATTCGCACTGAGCTACGCAATAGAGGATATAATGTGCCACTTGTAGCAGATATTCACTTTAATCCTCGTGCGGCATTTGCGGCAGCACAAGTCACCGATAAGGTTCGTATTAATCCTGGTAACTTTGTTGATGTTGCGCGCACATTCAAGAAATTATCTTATACCGACGATGAATATTTACAAGAAATAAAGAAAATAAGAGAGGCGCTTGTCCCATTTCTTGAAGTATGCAAAGCGCATGGAACAGCTATAAGACTTGGCGTAAATCATGGCTCTTTATCAGATCGCATTATGAGCCGTTATGGTGACACTCCAGCAGGAATGGTGGAGTCGGCAATGGAATTTTTGCGTGTGTGTGTTGATGAAAAATTCAGTGATATAGTTATCTCTATCAAAGCATCAAATACCGTTATAATGGTGGAAACCGTGCGCAGGTTAATTCGAGCTATGGATGCCGAAGATATGCACTTTCCACTACATCTTGGAGTCACCGAAGCAGGAGACGGCGAAGATGGGCGGATAAAATCAGCGGTAGGCATTGGTACTCTTCTTGCCGAAGGAGTTGGAGATACTATAAGGGTATCACTTAGCGAAGAGCCAGAGGAAGAAATACCAGTTGCATGTAAACTCGTCGATTACATCACCTCACGTGCTGGTCATGCACCTATTATAGGTAATTTGAGTACTGATTATAACATTATTCAACCTCAACGACGTGCGACACATAGTGTGGGTGTAATTGGTGGAAATAAGCTACCTATTGTTATTGCAACATGCGCACCAAGTGCATTGAGTGATACATTTCACCCCGATTTCTATTTTTCATGCGATGGTGGTGTTGAAAATGATACCGATAATTTTATTATTCCTTTTGAAAAATATAATTCAGCAATTAATACCTCACCATTATTTGAGATATCACAAATTGAAGAGCTTAAAAAGTGTGACTCATCGTTGAAATGGCTTATTATTGATGCCATAGCAGTGCCCGATGAGGCACTTATAGAGTTACTGAAAGGGGATAATTCGATAGTGATTTTACTTACCACGTCACATGTCAACGTCACTGGTAGCATTCAGGCATTTCTGCATGCACTAATTGATGCACATGTCACATCACCCGTTGTAGCATCTATGAGCTACTATGATAATGATTGTGAGTGGATACAAGTGAAATCGGGCACCGATTTTGGCACACTACTTATGAATGGGTTTCGAGATGGAATATGGCTTGATGCGCCATGCTATGAGGGTAAAATAGATGATATAGTGCGTTATGAATTTGGGATATTGCAGGCTGCACGTTTACGAATAAGTAAGACCGAATTTATATCCTGTCCTGGCTGTGGTCGCACATTATTTAATCTACAAGCAACAGTGAAACGAGTAAAAGAAGCGACATCGCATCTGACACACTTGAAGATAGGTATTATGGGTTGCATAGTGAATGGACCAGGCGAAATGGCTGATGCCGACTATGGTTACGTAGGAGCCGCCGCAGGAAAGATAAGCCTTTATAAAGGGAAAGAATGTATTGAAATGAATATCCCCGAAGATGAGGCTATTCCACATTTAATAAATCTAATCCGAGCCAACAACGATTGGCGTGACCCGGAATAGATTATATTTTATTATTTCCAAGATTGAGCATAGATATTTACCACCTCTTCTTTTGGAAGGTCGCGAGGATCGAAATTAAATAATCCACCCATTGCAATACGTGCGTTATCGGCAAATTTATCAAAGTCCTCAGGCTTAATACCATATTCACTTAATTTTATATTTGCGACGCCACACATCTGTTTCATTAATTCAAGAGCATCGATAAAGTCGCTTGGTCGAGCACTTTTAATGCCCGTCATAGCTTCCGACATCTTCATGTAACGTTTCATAGAATCGTTTTTAAATGCTTTGAAATAGGCGTGAGATATTGCAATAAGCCCAGCTCCGTGAGGAAGTGCGGGATAATATGCACTCATGGCGTGTTCAAGCGAGTGTTCGCTTGTGCAACTCGAAGTGCTTTCAACCATTCCAGCCAATGTGCTTGCCCAAGCAACTTTAGTGCGAGCTTTTAAATCTTTACCATCGTTTATTGCAACTGGAAGATATTTATATAATAGTCTTATAGCTTCTAAAGCATAAAGGTCGCTTATAGGTGATGAGCAGTTGGCAATATATCCTTCTGACGCATGAAAGAATGCGTCAAATCCTTGATATGCGGTAAACATAGGAGGCACACTAATCATTAGTTCGGGGTCGACAATAGCAATTTTTGGGAAAGTCTCGGCACAGCCAAATCCAATTTTTTCGTTAGTTTCGAGATTAGAAATAACAGTCCAAGGATCGACTTCTGTACCAGTTCCAGCAGTTGTTGGGATTGCAATAATTGGTAGTGCGCCATTGGTTGGCATTCCCTTTCCAGTTCCACCAATTATATAGTCCCAGTAATCGCCTTCGTTTTTAGCCATGACAGCAATACTCTTAGCCGAGTCGATAGAGCTACCACCTCCAAGACCTATTATAAAATCACAATTTTCTTTTACACAAATTGCAGCACCCTCCATTACATGACTATTAATTGGATTAGCGAGAGTCTTATCAAATACTATCGATTCGATTCCATTTTTTTTAAGCAATGCTTGAACACGATCGACATAGCCATATTTTTTCATGGCAGTACCCGCTGAAATTACAATAAATGCTTTTTTGCCAGGTAAAGGAAGGGTACTAAGTTGTTTTAGCTCTCCAGCCCCAAAAACTAATTTTGTGGGCATAAACATGTTGAATTTCATATTTTTCATGCTGAAAATATTTTGTGACATTGCCAATATTTAGAGGCAAAATCTGTTTAACAAATGTACATACCAAAGATATACAATAGCTCTGATTTTACAACACGCATGGCTAATATTTTATTTAAAATTATGTATTTACTTTACAATTTTGGTGGAGTACGCAGGCGAAGTGCGTACACCCTAATTTTTAAGCATCTGATTATGTGGTGATTAGTAGGTGTACGCACAGTACGCACGGTACGCACCCTTTTTCATATTTGACTGACATAGTGAGCATTACAAATATAGCGAGTTTTGACGACTAATTTATGCTAAAAAGTGATAGCTGGAAGTGTGGCGATTGATGTAGTATTTGTGCGTAATTATATAAAAAATATAAGGCTGTCTCACGACAGCCCGATATTGTTAAACCTTAAAAATCTAATCCTATGAAAAAACTTTCTCAAAAGTACTTGATATATTTTTATCGTGCAAGCAATTATGTTAAAAATAAGTCTAAATTAACTATATACTTGTTAATATCGCTCTGTTTTTAATAAATACGCATATTCGATAGATACATTGAGTCCTTTTATGAGTTGTATATATAACGCCCGATAAAAAATTATTATTGCAAGAGTATTAGATAATTATATATTTTTCACACGCATATAGATTTGTATTTAAGTATCTTTATCGGCGATATAACGTTATGACAGAAAACTAATGGCAAAATTTCAAATAAATATTCTTGGTTGTGGCTCTGCAACAACTACATTACAACATAATCCGAGTTGCCAAGTGCTCAATATTAGAGATAATCTATTCATGATTGACTGTGGCGAAGGGTCGCAAGTACAAATGCGCAAAATGCAATTAAAATTTACACGACTTAACCATATATTTATAAGTCATCTTCACGGTGACCATTGTTTTGGGTTACCGGGTCTTATTTCTACAATGGGACTATTAGGAAAATCGGGGACTGTGGTAATACATATATTTAAAGATGGTGCTGAACAATTTGGTAACTTATTTAGCTATTTTTGTCGTGAAATGCCGTTTAAGATTGAGTTTGACATTATAACAATGACAAAAAAGGTAATCTATGAAGATGATGGAATAACGGTAACAACAATTCCCTTAAAACATCGTGTGCCAACGGTTGGATTCCTCTTTGAGGAAAAAGCTAAGCAACGCCATATTAATGGGGAAATGGTCAAGTTTCATAATATTCCAAAATGTCGCATGCCATCGCTCCGAGCAGGTGAAGATTATACAACAGAAAGTGGCGTAATAATTCCGAACTCTGTATTAACAACCGCATCTGACCCTGTGGTGAAATATGCCTATTGCTCCGACACCGCTCCAGCAAAGAAAATTATTCCGTGCATTGAGGGTGTTGACTGGCTCTATCATGAGGCAACATTTGCTAAGGATAGTGCATCACGCGCCAAACAGACGGGTCATAGCACTACGCATCAGGCGGCCATAGTAGCTAAAGAGGCAGGCGTTAAGAATCTAATACTTGGGCATTTCTCATCGAGATATAATGATAATCAGATACTTCTACGCGAGGCACAAGAGATATTTCCATCAACAATTCTTGCTAACGAAGGGCTAAAATTAGATATTCTTTAGAAACTGTTTTAATTGCAATAATTAGAGCCTACTTAAGAGTGATAAATATCTTTTAATGTTTTTAATGTAAGTATTATTTGTGAAGGAATAAAATTCTTACTATTTTCGCAAATGGCTTTATCAAAAATTTTCAAATTAATACCACCAACAATGAAATCAGTATCCAATCTGCTTCTTGTAGCTGTAATGATAATATATATATTTCTTCCTTTATTTGATTTAGGAATATTCGGAGGACAAACAGGATTTGAATTTACCGAATCGACACTCAACAAATCTACATCACTTGAAAAAATCATCTTTGCTTTAATTCCGTTTATGGCATGCTTTGGAGCGATTGCCCTAAATTGCCTTAGAAACAAGTTATGGCGCATAGCAAGTTGTCTGTGCATAGGAATTGCATTATATTTTTATTTTAATGCCTATCAAGCTGGAGGGCTAAGCATGGGAAGCATGAAAATTGCAGGAATTGGTATTGGATATAATATAGCGCATTGGCTATTGTGGGCAGCACTTGGCATGAATCTGTTATCGCTTATTCCATGTCTTGACACATGCTTCAATAAGAATAAGGCAAAAGGTGAAAGTACAATAGAACCTACTGAATAGTTTTATAGCGACTCCAGTGGAGAATTAATAAGATACACTTGGCTTGATGCACGCGTAACAGCAGTATATAGCCAACGATAAAAATCTATACTTCTCATAGCATCTTCGGTGATATACCCCATATCGATAAACACATTTTTCCATTGACCACCTTGCGCCTTGTGGCACGTTACCGTATAGGCATACTTCACTTGCAAAGCATTATAAAAATCATTATTCTTTAATGCTTTATATTTTTCTCTTGCACTTCCTGGCAATTCGTCCATAATTTCGGAATAAAGCAATTGATTCTGCTCACGTGTGAGAGCTGGAGCATCAGAGGTGAGAGCATTAAGGATTATTCGAGCATCGAGTTCAACGTTACGATCAGGAAATTCAAGTTCAACGTCAGCAAAGCGGAAGCCATAGCACGACGTGGTCCCTCGTACTCTTGACACCCTTGCAATGTCTCCATTTGCAATAAAATCTATTTCTTCATATTCACGGCTCCAAAAATAGTTATTTTTAGAAACGAGGAGCATATCTCCAGCGACCAACTCATCTTCACGGTATAAAATTTGATTACGAATTGCCATATTAAACTGCGTAGCACGTTTATTAGAGCGAGTAATGATTATGGTATTATTTAATCCATCGCGCGCATAACAATCTGATATTTTTTCAAGAAGATATTCGCCAGAAAGGTTTTGAATATCCTCATATCCTGATAGTTGAAATACTGGGGGCATTAGCTGCTCCGCTTTCATGTTTTGCCGAAGGATAGAAGCATTATAGAGTATTCCAGATTCTTGTGCCTGACGCGCACTCTTGGTTAGCGTAAACTGATAAATACTAAGCCCATATCCACGTAGTTGCTCTTCGCTAAGAGCAGGACTTTCAGTCAATCCCACAGGAGGCAACTGTGCATTATCGCCCAGTAAAATAAGACGACAATTTGTGCCACTATACACATACTCCACAAGATCGTCAAGAAGTCGCCCCGTTCCAAATGAAGCTACGTCGGACGAAGAATTTGGTATCATAGAAGCCTCATCTACAATAAATAGCGTGTCGGTGTGCTTGTTTTCTGAAATTTGAAATCCACCATATTCAGGCGAAAAACTCTTTTGCCTATATATTTTACGATGAATGGTAAATGCAGAATGCCCAGAATATTCAGCAAATACCTTTGCTGCACGCCCAGTAGGAGCAAGCAGAACCGTCTTTTGCTGGTTTTGAGTTAAAGTTTTCACCAAAGCCCCAGTGAGCGAAGTCTTTCCAGTACCAGCATGCCCATTTAGCAAGAAAATAGAGTCTTGATTTTTAGCATTACAAAAACTTGCAAATGTAACAATAAGCATCGCTTGATCCTCATTTGGAGTATAGGGCAAGTTAGCTAAAATGCTTTCGCTAATGGATTTTATAGCCGTTTCATCGTTATTCAAAGTCATGGACAAAAATAGTTTTAAAATCGCTTATTTTTGCTACATTTGCATAGTTTTTACCAAAAAATATTCAAAAGATTAATGAGTAGCGTTTCCAACATCACAAACGACATCAATATTTCGCATCCTGAGATGTGGAAACTTGCATTGCGTCTTGATTGTGGTGGGCTTAAATTTATTCTTCACAGCACAGTAGAGGATAATTCACTCATTTATCGAGATATTCGTTTCCCCGATTCAGGCGATAGCTATCTGAAACGATTAGAGAATACCATATACGACAATCCAATCTTTCTTCAAGAGTATAAAAATGTGTCGATTGTTATCGAGTCACAATCTTTTATAATCATTCCCGAAGAATATACTGGCGATGACGAAGCAACAGCAAAATTATTTGACTTCTCTTTTCCAAACTTTGAAGGAGAACTTATTAAAAACGCTTTGCAACGTTGCAAAGCGACAATAGTCTTTGGCATTGAAAAGGGAATAGAATCGTTCTTGCAAAGGACGTTTGACAGCTCCACTCTGTTACATCATCTTAGTCCACTATGTGAATATTTTCATAAAAAGAGTAGTCTTGGCAATGTGTCGAAGCTATATGCCTATTTACACGAAGGGAACCTTAGCGTGTGTATCTTTAATCGTAATGGACTGGCCTTAGCAAATAGTTTCAAGTGTAGACATATTAATGATGTAGCATATTATATTCTGAATTGCTGGCAAACGCATAAATTAAACGTATTAACCGATGAATTACAAGTTTTGGGTAACAAAGATATGCGAGAAGAATTGATGCCAATGCTAAGAAAATATGTAAACTTTGTTATGCCAATGATATTTCCTTCGGCAATATTTAAGACAGGACAAGATGCGCTAAAAGTTCCGTTTGACTTAATTGTGTTACCACTATGCGAATAATAAGAGGTATATATGGACGCAGACGATTTGATGTACCAACAAATATCACAGCTCGTCCAACGACAGACTTTGCCCGAGAAAATATCTTTAATGTTCTTGAAAACATCGAAGACTTTGAGGGTCTTGATGCGTTAGATCTTTTTGCTGGAACTGGTGCTATAAGTTTTGAATTTCTCTCGCGAGGGTGTAATGCAGTGACATCGGTAGAAAAGGCATCTACACAATATAATTTTATAGTTAAAGTAAAGGATTTGTTAAAGGCAACCAATCATGTAGTTGTGAGAGGTGACGTTTTTAAATTTATTGAGAGTACAACAAAAAAATATGACCTGATATTTGCTGACCCACCCTATGATTTACCAAACTTGGAAGAGATTCCAACCAAAATATTAAATTCAAAAATGCTAAAGCCCGACACTATTATTGTGATTGAGCATTCCAAGAACAATGATTTTTCGCAGCTTCCACACTTTGTTCAGCATCGCGTATATGGAAGCGTAAATTTTTCAATATTTCGCATGGATTCAGATGATGAATAAACCACGAAATAGACATACACCAAAAAATATATATGACACCTATTACATCTAACGCTCACCACACCAGTGGTGGAGGCGTGCTTGCTGGAATTTTCGGAGCAGCAACATTTGGTTTTATTCCCGCATTCAGTATTCCCGCACTTCAAGCAGGAATGTCGCCAACATGCATACTTTTTTATCGATTTGGCATCGCCACGATAATCATAGCTATAATTCTTTCATTGCAAGGTAAATCTCTAAAATTGCCAATGCGATTACTTCCCACCATGATTCTTCTTGCAATATTCTATTGCTTTTCTGGAGGATTACTTGTGATGGGATATAAATATATGTCGGCAGGAGTTACTGGAGTTATACATTTTACTTATCCAGTATTTGTGATGCTTATTTTAGTGATATTTTATAATGAACGATTGAAAATATCATCAATGATTGCTATATGTACGGCAATCATGGGTATTTATTGTCTGGGCGTGCTTGGGGGAGAACAATCATTTGTAAAAGGAGCTAATCCACTCATAGGTGTGATAATTGTTATCTCTTCGGGAATAGCATGTGCCAGCTACATGGTAGGAGTAAATAAGACACAAGCCCGCACATTACCATCACTATCGCTCACCTTTTGGTTGTTACTAATCAGCACAGTGATATTTGGCATATTATCATTGTTTAATGGCTCAATGATACTTGTAACCGATTTAGCTCTAATTGCCGACCTTTCGGCACTTGCATTAATAGCCACCGTAATATCAAACTTCTTACTGGTATATGCAATAAAGCACATTGGCTCAACAAACGCAGCAATACTTGGCGCAGTGGAACCAGTAACCGCAGTGATATTAGGTATAATATTATTTGGCGAAGCACTTAATGCCCCCATAGTTATAGGAGTATTATTAATATTTACAGCCGTAGGAATAGTGGTGATGCGCAATCGCAAATAGTAGCAAATATGAGCTATTTATCAGGCATGAGCGCCGTTATAGGCGGAAAGCGATTGGGAGAATGCAATGGACTGGAACATTTTCATGGTCAATCTTTCCAGCTTTCCAATTTGGCATTGATGTGATTATTCTTAGAGCTTCTTTGTTTAAAGTCGATTCCACACCTTTTATCACTCTAATATTAGAGATAGAGCCATCGGGATTGATAATAAAGCTACAAAGTACACGCCCCTCTATTTTGCGAGCATAGGCGCTATAAGGATATTCACGAATGCGATTAATGAAATTTGTAAGTCCTCGTTCTCCACCAGGGAATTGTGGTTGTTCATCAACAGAATCATATTCATATACAATGTCGTAAGTCGAATATTCGGGTGTCATGGGGTTGCACGTCGTCACCCGCTTCACTTGAGAATGGCTCGGCATGAATGCACACACAGATATTATAAAAAGCAATGTTCTTTGTAAAGATATACGCATAGTCATTAATTCTAATTAATATATATGATAGCGTGATGGTTTTATTCGATCATCAATTAATTATTACGCAAATATATACTTCAATATCATATTTATGAAACAATCAGTGCCGATATTGTAAATGATTAATAATGTTTTGATTATTTTTACAAACGCGCGGCGATAAAAAAGGAGCTATATTATAATAGATAGCCATAAGATACGTTTAATATTATAGCTTACTAACAAAAATGCAAATGATGATGTAGAATATTATCACTAAATTTGCATAAATTTATTTTATGGTAATATGAGATTACGCAATATTGCAACTTTTATAATTATATCCACATGTAGCATGATGAGCCACGCTCAAGATGGTAGTACTGCATATAATTTTTTAAATATCACTTCGTCGTCGCACGTTTATGGACTTGGAGGACAAAATATATCAATTATTGATGATGACGTAAATCTCATAAATCAAAATCCAGCACTGCTGGGTCCTGAAATAGGGCTACAACTTGGGCTAAATTATATGCGCTATCTTGGTGGTAGCAACTTCTTTGGCGCTACATTTGGCGCAAAAGCTCACGAACGTGGAGCATGGGCAGCTGGGATTCAATACTTTGGTTATGGCGACATCACATCGGCAGACCCCGATGGCACGATTACGGGCACGTTTAGCCCTAAAGATATTACATTTTATGGAATGTATTCTCACGACATTACAGATAGACTACGTGGCGGTATAAATTTGAAATTCATATCTTCAAATTATGAACAATATTCAGCTTTTGCTATATGTACCGATCTTGGAATAAACTATTATGACCCCGACCATGATTTATCTCTATCACTGGTGCTTAAGAATCTTGGTGGGCAGGTAAAAAAATTTAATGACACCTTCGACCGCCTACCTTGGGATATTCAAATCGGGTGGAGTCAATCGTTATCACATCTTCCAATACGATTCTCGGTAACAGCAGTGAATCTAAATAAGTGGAAACTTCCATATTATGATAAAGAGGATAGCAATTCAACGTCATCAAATATTGTGAAGAAAGAAAACTTTGGTAGCAACCTATTTAGACATCTCACTTTTGCAGCAGAATATGTGCCTACCGACCGCATATATATAGGTCTTGGTTATAGCTATAAGACGCGTACCGACATGACAACGTTTTCGCGCAATTTCTTATCAGGCTTTTCAATAGGCGCTGGATTAAAGGTGAAGATGTTCGGATTTGGCGTAGCACTATCACAGCCACATGTTGGTGGGACAACGTTTATGTTTAATATCACTACAAATATTCAAGAGTTTCTAAAATAATTCTATTCAACGATAAATTATAATGACAACAACACCATTAATTACAATAGCAATCGACGGATTTTCGTCATCGGGCAAGAGTAGCATGGCTAAGGTTTTAGCGCGCAACATTGGATATGCCTACATTGATAGCGGAGCGATGTATCGTGCAATGACATTATTTTGCCTCGAAAATAATCTTATCAATGGTAATGACGTAAATCTTACTAAATTACAAGAATTACTGCCCAATATAGAGATTACTTTTTGCGTTAATCCAAAGACTGGAAACTCAGAAGCATGCCTTAATGGTAAAAACGTTGAAAGTGAAATACGCGATATGCGTGTATCTAATAGCGTTAGCATAATTAGTGCTATCCCATTTATCCGCCATGCCCTTGTAAAGCAACAGCAAGCGATGGGGACCGAAAAAGGGATTGTAATGGACGGGCGCGATATAGGCACTACGGTTTTTCCTGATGCTGAGATGAAAGTATATGTAAATGCGTCACCCGAGACACGCGCACAAAGGCGTTATAAAGAGCTAATTAATAAAGGCACACAGGTGAGCTATGACGAGGTGCTAAAGAATGTGTGTGACCGCGACCACATTGACCAAACACGCTCCGAAAGCCCACTACGCAAAGCGAGCGATGCTCACGTCCTTGATAATTCAAATATGAGTATTGATGAACAAAACGAATGGCTACTTAATTTATATAAAGATATTATAGCCCAGCAAAAATAAAAATATTATGGCTACCATTGAAATTGACGATGATTCGGGGTTCTGCTTTGGTGTAGTAACTGCTATACGCAAGGCTGAAGAGGAACTTGACAAGACAGGCCATTTATACTGCCTTGGCGACATCGTACATAATTCAAATGAAGTGGAACGGCTACAAGGGAAGGGACTTATCACAATAACACACGATGAATTACGTAAGCTCAAAGATGTTAAGGTGCTACTTCGCGCTCATGGCGAACCGCCCGAAACGTATCGCATAGCAAAAGCTAATAATATTGAAATAATCGATGCTACATGCCCCGTCGTGCTACAACTTCAACGGAGGATTAATGACACATACAATGCACCAAGCGAGACACACCCTCAGATAGTAATATATGGGAAATTAGGTCATGCCGAAGTTAATGGACTTGTTGGTCAGACTAACGGTGAAGCTATTGTTGTAGAAGACATTGATGGACTTTCAAATGTGGATTTCAAACGAGATATAGCACTATATTCGCAAACCACAAAATCGCTACAAGGATTTAAGCACATGGTCGAAGAGATACAGCATCGCAAGGGAGAAGATGGGTTTCAAAGCTATGACACTATATGCAGGCAAGTGGCAAATCGCATACCTAAAATACGCCAATTTGCGCAAAGCCATGAAGTGATACTATTTGTGTGCGGTAGCAAAAGTAGCAACGGCAAAATTCTATTTGAAGAATGCCTAAATTGCAATCCAAATTCATACCTTATATCTAACGAAAAAGAGATTAATCCACAATGGCTCACAGGGAAAGAACATATCGGAATATGCGGAGCAACCTCTACCCCTCGCTGGCTAATGAACCAAGTAAAAGAACACATAAAAGAGTTACTGTCATAAGACTAATTATCGACAAAAATATGCTATATTGTGATATTTATACACTATAAGCATGTGATTTAATTACATTTTCTCTATTTTTATAGCGATATAGACTATTTTTAGCTCCATTTTTTGTGTTTTAGAACACAAAAGTAGAGTATCTTTGCACAAAATATTGACTTACGACATAATAAGAAACAAGAGATATATAGTAATCAGGTAAATAATTTAGAAAAATGAAGAAAGAAATCTTACTTTCGCTAAGCAAAAAGCTATTTTGCCTATGCGCTACTGCAAGTTTATTAACAGCTTGCGGAGGCAGTGGAAATCAAGTTCAACAGGCACCACCTGCTCAAGTAGAAACAATAACAATTGCATTGGGAAATGCAAATCTTGAACGTGCTTACCCTGCTGCAATAAAAGGAAAGACAGACATTGAAATCCGACCACAAGTAAGCGGATTTATAACAAGCGTTTGCGTTGATGAGGGTCAAGCAGTAAAGAAAGGTCAACTATTATTTACTATCGACCAAGTTCAACTTGAAGCCGCCGTACGCTCGGCTGAGGCAGTCGTTGCAGCATCAAATAGTAGTGTATCAACAGCTCGACTAACAACAGCAAACAAGAAAGCACTTTATGATAAAAACATCATAAGCGATTATGAATATCAGACAGCTGCTCTTAATCTACAATCGGCTCAAGCTCAACTTAATCAAGCTCAAGCCAACCTAACAAATGCACGCAAAAATCTTTCATACGCACGCATTATAGCACCATCAGATGGATTTGTTGGTTCTATTCCTAATCGTGAAGGATCACTCGCAAGTCCATCATCACAACAACCATTGACAACCATTTCAGATATTTCTGAAGTATATGCTTATTTTTCACTTAATGAAAAGGAAATGCTTGAGTTGACAAATAATGGTGAAAAGTCACTAAATGCAGCTATTAAAGATATGCCAACAGTGTCACTTCAATTGTCTGATGGCAGTCGCTATCCTATTACGGGTTCTATCTCTACCCTTTCGGGCGTGATTGACCAAGGTACAGGTTCAGCAAGTGTTCGCGCACTATTTAAGAATACTAATCACATGTTGCGTAGTGGTTCAACTGGTTCTATCCTTATACCACAACCCTCAACCAACTTGATTATTATTCCACAAAAAGCTACATACGAAATTCAAGATAAAAAATATGTTTATCTCGTAGGTGATTCAAGCAAGGCAGTATCTACTTCTATTACAGTATCACCAGTTAATGATGGACAAACATATATAGTAACATCAGGACTAAAAGTAGGCGACCAAGTGGTTGTTGAAGGTGTAGGAACAGCCGTAAAAGACGGAGTCGTTATTGAGCCAAGAAAGGCAGCAACGAAACCAGAAGAGGCTAAAAAATAAGGGCAATAGCCCCTAATATTTCTCATATTAATTTTTTAAAATATGAAATTAGATAATTTTATAAACCGTCCCGTATTATCGACGGTTATCTCAATATTTATTGTGATATTGGGTATTATGGGGCTTACGACGCTCCCAGTAACCCAATATCCTGATATTGCACCGCCTACCATACAGGTCAGCACGTCATATCAAGGAGCTAACGCTCAGACTGTGCTAAACTCTGTTATAGCCCCTCTTGAGGAACAAATCAATGGTGCTCTTAACATGACATACATGAGCTCAACCGCTACAAATGCAGGTTCAGCAACAATCAATGTCTATTTTGAGCAAGGATATGACCCCGATATGGCTGCTATTGACGTACAAAACCGTGTGGCTAAAGCACAAGGATTACTTCCTGCCGAAGTAACAAAAGTGGGTGTAATTACCGACAAACGTCAGACATCAATGCTACTTGGAATAACACTATCATCTCCAAAAGATGAATATTCCATTGCATTTATGGAAAATTACATGGCAATCAACATTATTCCACAAGTTAAACGTGTATCGGGTGTGGGTGATGCAATGGTAATGGGTGCCGACTACTCAATGCGTATATGGTTAAAGCCTGATGTAATGGCTATGCACAACCTTATGCCAAACGATGTTTCAGCTGCCCTTGCAGAGCAAAATATAGAAGCTGCGCCAGGACAATTTGGAGAAAATGGTAATCAGAGTTTCCAATACACAATGAAATATAAAGGTCGTCTCGTGACCCCTGAAGAATTTGGAGACATTATCATCACAGCAAAAGAGAATGGCGAAATAATACATCTTAAAGATATCGCTACTATTGAACTTGGACGATTGAGCTATGGATTTTCTAACCAAATTGACGGTCATGATGGTGTAACAGCTCTTATGTTCCAATCACCAGGTTCTAATGCAACAGAAATTATCAATGAGATTCTTACTATTGTAGATAAAGCAAAGAAAGAACTTCCAAAGGGTCTTGAAATAAATGTTCCACTAAATAATAATGAATTCCTTGATGCCTCAATCGATGAGGTTATAAAGACTCTTATTGAAGCATTCTTCTTAGTGTTCATCGTAGTATATATATTCCTTCAAGATTTACGTTCTACCCTTATTCCTGCTATTGCAATTCCAGTAGCATTAATTGGTACATTCTTTATAATGAAGATGATTGGATTCTCAATCAACTTACTAACACTTTCAGCATTAGTGCTCGCGATAGCGATAGTCGTCGATGATGCGATAGTCGTCGTCGAGGCGGTGCATGCCAAGCTCGACGAGGGATATCAATCGTCACGTCTTGCCGCAATCGACGCCATGGGTGAAATAGGTAGTGCAATTATATCAATCACACTTGTAATGATGCTCGTATTTATTCCTGTATCATTCATGCCAGGTACTTCGGGTGTGTTCTATCAACAATTTGGTCTAACTATGGCAATTGCCATTGGACTATCTGCCGTAAACGCATTAACACTTTCTCCCGCACTTTGTGCCGTATTCCTTCGCCCTCACAAAGAAATAGATGAAAATGGTGTCATAAAGAAAAAAACATTTGTACAACGATTCCACACAGGATTTAATGTTGGATATGCGTCATTGCTCAACAAATACAAAGGAGTAGTAAAATTCTTCATAAAAGCAAAAGCGATAACAGCCTTAGTAGTTGTAGGGTCTATTGCCGTATTGATATGGTTAATGAGTACAACCCCCACTGCACTTGTACCAGAGGAAGATACTGGTATCTTATTCTGCGTCGTTGATATGCCTCCAGCTACATCAATGGAACGCACAAATGAAGTAATGAACCAAATCGATGCAATCATAGGTAAAATTCCAGCTGTTGACTCACGTACACAGATTACTGGATATAGCTTCATCGCAGGACAAGGATCCACTTATGGCTCTATCATTGTAAAGATGAAAAATTGGGAAGAACGTACCAAAGAAGAATCGGTATCTAATGTAATCCAACAATTATACGGAATGACCAGCCAACAGATTAAAGATGGTCGCGTGATGTTCTTCGCACCTCCTATGGTAGCAGGATATTCTGCAACTAATGGTCTGGAATTAAAATTAGAGGATAAAACAGGTTCTGATATTAACAAATTCTTTGGCATTTCACAGCAATTCCTTGGCGCACTAAATCAACGTCCAGAGATTCAAATGGCTTACACCTCATTTAATCCATCATATCCTCAATATTTAGTTGATGTTGATATAGCAAAGACAAAGAAAGCTGGAATAAGTCCTGCTGTAATTCTTAGCACTATGCAAGGCTATTATGGAGGTATGTATGTGTCTAACTTTAACCGTTTTGGTAAACTTTATCGTGTAATGGTTCAAGCCACCCCAGAATCTCGTGTATCGACAGAGACTCTTAATGCAGTGAAAGTTCGCACAAATAATGGAATGGCACCAATCACTAACTTCATTACACTAAAGAAAGTATATGGTCCTGATATTATTAACCGCTTTAACTTGTTTACCGCAATTCCAATAACAGGAGCAGCAGCACCAGGATATTCATCGGGTGACGCTATCAAAGCAATTAGTGAAGTTGCAGCTCAAACTCTTCCACAGGGTTATAGCTATGAATTTTCGGGATTAACACGTGAGGAGGAAAGTTCTTCAGCAAGTGCAACTGCAATAATCTTTGGATTATGCTTATTATTTGTATTCTTGTTGCTTAGCGCACAATATGAGAGCTACATTCTGCCATTAGCAGTAATCCTTTCTATTCCATTTGGATTGATGGGTACATTTGTATTTGCAAAGATGTTCTCAATAGCAAATAACATATACCTACAAATTGCTCTTATCATGCTTATCGGACTTCTTGCCAAGAATGCAATTCTTATCGTAGAGTTTGCCCTTGAACGACGCAGAACAGGTATGAGCATCGTTAACGCAGCTGTTGCAGGAGCCGCAGCACGTCTACGTCCTATCTTGATGACATCTCTCGCTCTTATTATTGGATTGATGCCAATGATGTTTGCAACAGGAGTAGGTGCAAATGGTAATAATACTCTTGGAACAGGTGCTATTGGTGGTATGCTTATTGGTATGATATTCCAAGTAATTATTGTTCCATGTCTATTTGTAGTATTTGAAACAATCCAAGAGAAATTTGTACCAATGAAGTGGAATGATACCGACACCGAAGAGGTAGCTAATGAGCTTAAACAATATTCACAAAAATAGAATTACGACTATGTTACGTAAAAATATATCGCTGATAATAATCACAGTAGCTCTTGCTACTGTGATTAGCAGCTGCAATCTTTATAAGAAATTTGAAATGCCAAAGGAGGGCGCAACAGGAGAATATGCCGCAATTGCAGCAGAGCCTGTTGACTCTACAGCCTTAGGCAATCTATCATGGGAAGAGATATTCACCGACCCAGTCCTTCAAGGATTTATTCGCAAAGCTTTAGATAACAATATAGATCTAAAGAATGCCAAACTAAACGTTGATATTGCACAAGCCCATTTACTTGGAGCAAAATTAAGCTACTTGCCTTCGTTAGCTATTGCCCCAAATGGGAATGGCTCATCATTTGCAGGTTCTAAAATGAGTTGGACTTATCAACTGCCACTATCTGCAAGTTGGGAAATTGATATATTTGCAAAACTCACCAATTCTAAACGCCAAGCAAAAGCAGCTTTACTTCAAAGTGAAGCATACCAGCAAGCAGTGCGTTCACAGATTATTGGTAGTGTAGCAAATGTTTACTATTCAATGGTATCGCTTGAAAAGCAATTAGCCCTTTCACGCGAGACAGCAGATAAATGGAAAGAATCGGTTGAAGTAATGAAAGACATGAAAGAAGCAGGACGATTCACCGAAGTAGCCGTAGTTCAAAGCACAGCTAATTATTACAGTGTACTTGCGTCTATTCCTGGAATAGAAATGTCGCTACATGAACTCAACAACACAATGTCGCTACTCCTCAAAGAGCAACCACAAATGTGGCAAGTAAATATCAATTCAATATTGACTTTGCCTGCTAAATTTGATGCCGGCGTACCAATAAGCTACCTCGCAGCTCGCCCCGACATAAAAGCAGCTGAGCAATCATTAGCTCAAGCCTACTACGTTACAAACAAAGCACGTGCAGCCTTTTATCCAAGTTTAGTAATTTCAGCAAACGGTGGATTTACAAACCTACTTGGAAGCATAATAACAAATCCAGGTAAATGGTTTATACAACTTGCAGGACAACTTACAGCTCCCATATTTTCACGTGGACAGAACATTGCAAATTTAAAAGCAAGTAAGGCTCAACAACAACAAAGCCTAAACAACTTTGAATATACAATGCTAAATGCAAGTGCTGAAGTTTCTGACGCATTGGTAAAACTCACAAAGAATGCACAAAAACAAGTTTTTTTAAATAATCAAGTAAATAATCTTGAGAAAGCAGTTGCATTTAATCAAGATTTACTAACTTTAGGAACGACAACATACCTCGAAGTGTTGACAGCCGAACAGTCATTACTTAATGCACAGATGCAAAAATTAAATTGTGAATTATCAATGACACAAGCAGCTGTTAATCTTTATCAGTCACTTGGCGGTGGTAGATAGTCATTAATAAGTAAGTAAATAACACTTATAAATTAGAAGCCATGATAAGTCAATTAGCACACGTCGATCCCGATGCAAAAATCGGTAAAAATGTAACGATTCACCCATTTGCATTCATTGACAAGAATGTAGAAATTGGTGATGATTGTGAAATTATGCCATACGTAAGTATTATTGGAGGAACACGTATGGGGTCAAATAACAAGGTATATCAAGGAGCAATCATTGGTGCCGATCCTCAAGACTTTCGCTGGACAGGTCAAGAGTCATATTGCTACATAGGAAATAACAACAAACTCCGCGAGAATGTTATCATAAATCGTGGCATTACCTCTGAGGGAGGAACCCGAATAGGAGATAATACATTTATAATGGCAGAGACACACATCGGTCACGATAATAAGATTGGCGATAAATGTGTACTTGGTAATGGCGTGAAAATTAATGGAGATTGTAACATTGGTGCTTGCACGATACTTTCTTCTGGCGTAATGCTCCATTGCGATAGTAATATTGGAGACTGGTGCTTAGTCAAAGGTGGTTGCCGAATTAATGGTAACGTCCCACCATACACAATTATGGCGCATAACCCAGTAACATACTATGGCGTTAACGCATTTATATTGCGTAGATTTGGCTTTTCAGAAGATAAAATAGATGATATAGCAAAGGTATATCGTCATATCTATCAATGCGGCACATCACTATTTAACGCATTAAAACGCATTGAACTTGATGTTAATCAAAGCGAAGAACGTGATATCATAATTAAATACATTCGTGAACACAACATGCACGTTGTAGCCTCACACGAACACCGCGAAATGGATTAATCCCAATCTAAATTATAAACACCAACAGCGAAGTCCCAAAGGCCTCGCTGTTGTTATATCTGCACATAAAATTTAAAATGGTAAATCATTATATGGTACATTGTTTTCCATAAACCTTTCTTCAGGCTCCTTTAGACGAACACTCTTAATTTTAGAGCAATGATCATGAAATACCAAAGGATTACATATTTCTTCTTTCCTTTTTTTACTAATTGATAAGTATTCATCTTGAATGTCGATTCCTAAATATCTACGTCCTAACAAATTTGCGGCAATTCCTGTAGTGCTACTTCCAGCAAAAGGGTCTAAAATCCATGAATTTGGTTCCGTGCTTGCAGCAATTATCCGAGAGATAACGCCTAATGGCTTTTGCGTCGGATGCTTTCCACATTTCTTCTCCCATGGAGCAATGGCAGGCAACTCCCATACATCTTTCATTTGCTTCCCATTATTGCTTTCCTTCATAATGTCGTAATTATAAAGATGTGGAATCTTGGCATTTTTCCGAGCCCAAATAATAAATTCTGAAGAATGAGTAAAATATCTACATGACAAATTTGGAGGAGGGTTTGTCTTTGCCCATGTTACAACATTTAGTATCTTAAAACCCAAAAGAGTTAATTGATTTGCTACCGAAAAGATATTATGGTAAGTTCCACTAATCCAAATAGTTCCGTTCTCCTTGAGCTTTTCTCTACATTCTGAAATCCATTTTCTATTAAAGTTATTAATAGAATCATATCCTGCACTTCTATCCCACTCTCCTTTATTAACACATACTACCTTGCCACTCTGCACTGAGAATCCATCATTCGAGAGAAAATATGGAGGGTCAGCAAAAATCATATCAAACTTGAAATCAAATTTTGGTAACAGTTCAATACAATCGCCCTTTAATAATGTAAAACTTTTATCCGCAGATTTATAATATGGCTCTATCATTCCGATAATTATATATTATACTAACAGTAATATTTATTCTATTATCTTAGTTAATATACCATTACAAAGCATATCTAAATTAACCAGATAATCACCTTTATCAAAATATTCTCTTAATGGCTTTTGCGTAGATAACCACCCAGCTCCATCAGTAACCCAAATAAACTCAAGTCCTTGTTTATGATAACGTTCATACATTTCACAATATTCTGTTGCCGTAGATTTAAGTTTTGACCCACCACCACTATAAAAATTCACCTCAACTAAATATAATTTCCCATTATTATTAATTGCAAAATCAATGATACGAGATGATTTATCCATTTTAACGTCAATATTCCAAATCTCTTTAATTTTTAGGGCAGTTGCTTGAGCTAAATATTGAGCTGATGAATTAGTACAAAAATCATCAATAATTACCTCAACAATTCCTTCCATCATTGTCCCACTTCTATTTTTACGACCATTAGTGTCAAGTCCCACTTCTACTCCGATGGAATAATCTACCAAGTTTTTAATCTTTCGATCCTTTAATATCTCACTAAATCCGACCTCTATTAAGAAATCGGATAAAGTATCAGCTTGTTCTTTCGTTGGCTTTGTTACTGAAAAATCGAATCTTTTGGAAATTAATTTTTTTACATTTACAAGTACTTCAAATGATTTTTCCCGACTTGCAATTAAATATGGGAAAGCTTTAATGACTTCTGGATATTGTAAAATAATTGCCGAAGTCTCTTTTCTTATATCTTGTTTACCTATCAGATAATTCAGAATATTCAATTCTTTTTCAATAGATGCTGTATTCTCAATCACCTTTCGCCAATTAACAAACCAATCGAAAGTTGTTATTTTATGACGAAATGTATCATTTATATATCTAAACGATGCATCATCGTCATCTAATCCTAATAAAAGTGTTTGTCTTTTCATCTTAGTGTACAATATCAAGTAATAATTCTTTCTTTAGTTCTACAACGTCACGACACTGCTTAGTTTTGGCATAATTTCTAATCAATAGCTCTGTCAATTTCCCACGTCCTTGAGGATTGGCATTTATAGATCTTGAAGCTAACACTCTATCAATGAAAAAATCTATATATAATTCATCAAAAAAAACGTCATCAGCATTTTTTCCAGCACAATCTGAATTACTTAACATTAACAAATGCTTTTTCTTACTCATGCGAATACAAAAATCTCTCAATCGGACTTGCTCTTCATCTCCAAATGCTTCTTTGGTATATGAATTAAAACTTGACGTGCTACTTAATGGGCGATATGGCGGATCGAAATAAAACAGTGATAAATCTCGTGCATATTTTTCAGTCACTTCAAAATCGCCACATGTTATTTCGACTTTCTGTAACAATTCGCTATCGGAATAAATAGTATATTCATCACATATAGTAGGATTGGCATATTTTCCAAATGGCACATTAAATGCACCTTTTGAGTTCACTCTATATAACCCATTAAAACATGTCTTATTCAAAAAAATAAAATATGCGGTATTGTCAATATCAGAAAGCTGCTTCGTATTAAATAGCTTTCTTTTATCCAAATAGAACAATTTTCTTAACTCTTCATTTAATTTTAGATATTCTGTCTGAATTTGCTTTAGTTCATGTATTAATGCTCCAGCATGTTCTTTAACGACATTATATGCCATAACTAAATCTTTATTCATATCATTAATTACAGCCGTTTTAATATTTGGATATTTTTGAAGCATATAAAATAGCATAGCTCCTCCTCCTATAAATGGCTCAATATATGTCAAATTATCTATTTTCTCCAAATTATATGGAAGAAATGTATCAATTGAAGACAATAATTTACCTTTACCTCCAACCCATTTTATAAAAGGCTTAGCAATTAATTTATCTTTAATCATTTGTGACGGTTTTACTTTCTTAGTTATACAAAAAATCCCTATATTTTTATATGAGATATGGATATACAAAAATAGGCAATTATAGTCAGTAATAATAATACTCCTGAATTTTTAATTTAATAATGTGTTTTTACTTAGCGGTTATACGTTTTGCGGCCACGTAGATAGTAGTCTAAGACAATGTTTGTGGGGGTTATTGAGGGCGATTTTAGCAAATTTACTGTGGGGTGAGTCGTATAGCGATTGTGCATCGTGCGAAAATCATTATGCGCTTTCACTATTGCTCTGGCATTTGCAAAATCAAATTTTGCTATGAACATAAAGAATGCAAGCATATCATATAAACGACGAATGAACAGCGTCTTGCGCCCTTCTTTTATTGGTAGATTTTTATAGAGTAACAGTAAGTTATTGCGGAAGTTTAAATATGTTTTTCGAGGGTTTGATGCTGGGAGGCTACCTCCTCCTAAATGATAAACCACACTTTCGGGTATCACTTTTATATCATATCCAAGCAAATGGATTCGCCAACACAGGTCTATCTCTTCCATATGTGCAAAGAAAAAGCGGTCGAGCCCACCAGCCTGCCTATATGCTTCGGTGCGGATAAATAGAGCTGCGCCTGATGCCCAAAAGATATCCTCTATTGTGTCATATTGTCCATTGTCTTTCTCCACACTTGCAAATATACGACCACGACAATATGGGTAACCTAAACTATCAATATACCCGCCACAAGCTCCAGCGTATTCAAATTGATCTTTATCTTTGTATGAAAGTAACTTTGGCTGACAGGCAACAGTGTTATTATTGTTTTTACAATACGACAACATTGGTTCAATCCAGTGTTGCGTCACGGCAACGTCAGAATTTAATAAAACGCTATATTCATAGTCGGTCTCTGCTATGGCTCGATTATAGCCTTCAGCAAAACCATAATTTTCGTGGAAAGCAATAACTTTTACATCAGGAAATTCTGCGCTTAATAGCTCAATGGAATTATCATCACTTCCATTATCAACAACAATAACGTCGGCAATATCTCCATTAGTATATTTACACACCGATGGTAGGAATTCACTAAGCAATTTTGCTCCATTCCAGTTAAGAATAATTACCGCAACTTCCTTTTTCATTTTATCTATTTCGCCTGCGCACCGAACGTGTAGCTGAGCTACTTGAAGAAGACTTGCTCTCTTTCACTTTCGATTCCTTAGGCTTCTTATCCTTTTTCTTACTACTTTCTCCTCGCTTACTCGATGCACGCTTATTTTTTGGTTCTTTCACAAATTTCTCACGTTCTTCAACAGTCATCGTTGTATCGGCCAGCGCCTTAGCTTCGGCAAGCATCTGAAGTTCCTCACGGGTAGGAACCCACAAATTCTTATCATAAGTACGTAACCGCTTTTCAATGCTATCTTGTGCATGCTTCATATCATCAGGATCTGGGAAAAGTTGCATCATCGACATATTGCGTAGATTCTTAGTCTTATATATCTCACCAGAATACATGCCAAGTTGGAAGAAATCATCATAGCTAAAACGCGCCTTATTGTTATCATTGTCAGTAAAAATATACTGTTGAGCCAAATATGGTCGTAGGACATCAAATTTTACCCAAAACATAGGATATTTGATAGCTTCACCACCAAAATCGCCCGAACGATGCAATACTGGGCATATCGCCTCTACGCGTTGCTTCATTTTATTTTCGCCTCTATCAAATTCCCAACGTTCAAGCACATAATAGCTTAGCACTTCATTTGCTGGCACATCGCTCTCCTCAATCTTAAACTTGGGATTCTTTTCTGTGCTACCCTTTGCATCGGCATAAAGCACATGAAATCTATCGAGCATATCACGAACCTTTATACGATATTGATCGGTAAAGAGTTCTCTCCCATCAAGGTATTCATAAGCGTTAATCTCATTATTTGCAAGTAATCGCATAATCATGCGAAACAAATTTTCCTCATTCTCCATCGACTCCTCTGGATAATACAATGCCAAGTTCTTTTCCTTAGTTAAATCGAGCGAGCGATATATCACACGCATCCAAGTAAGATCGGCATCTGAAATTGGTTCATGCTCATAGAATGATTGCATACGCTGTGTTACTTGCGGATTAGTCGTCGCACCACGTCGTGCCTCCGAGCTATTACGCTTTCTCACCACGCCAGTCTCCTCCTGTGCATAACCAGTAGCTACACCAAGTAATAAAGCTGCGACAGCAATAATTTTTATCGTTTTCATATATATGATGATATAATTTTTTCTGTTTATCCTTTAATTCACAATAACCTCCATAGGAGCAAGTACACGCTCAATACCATCGGGTCCTATCGCTCTCACACGCGAAATATAGAAGCGTTTTCCTCGCGACAAGCGTCGGAAACTATCCTTTTGACGTTGCGAAAATTGAGCTCCATTCGACACCTCTGGGATAGCATTACCCATTGAGTCAAAAAATACTGTTTCAAAACTTAACACTCTATAATCTACATTCAGTAAATCATCATCAATAGCAGCATCAATTCCACCAGCCTGCAACAGTAGCGTCTTAGGGAATGGCTTAGAGCCCTTATATCGTTCTGGGTTACCCTTTGCATCATTATAAGCAATGAATGCCGTAGGATCAGGGAGTTTACGCACACGGAAATTTGTAGTTGCCACAGTCTGAGAATGTCCATCAATAGTTGCAGTAACTGTAATAACGGCTTCAGCCCCCACTCTCGAAGGCTTAGCAATCCAGCCATTTCCACTTCGTGAAAGTGCACCATTAGACATAGTTGCTGAAATTGCTGTAGGAGGAACACCTGGCACTGCAATTGAAATAGGATTATTAATCCCAGCATAAAGCACATTCATCATCGTTGCCGAAACTGTTGCCATAGGCTCTATGACAGTATATGACGATTTAAAGTCATGACGTGTCATTGTTCCATCGCCACGAGGCACCTCAATGTAACCCGAATAATCAAACATTCCAGTTTTACCTGCTGTTATTTCATATAATCCTCTATCATTACCCAGTTTTGCCCCATTTACAAATACCGAAGGACGTTGTGTTGTGTCAACGGCAGCAAGCACAATATTAGCCGAATAACGACTACCACGCATAACGTTTCGAGAATTCGGAATAACAAAGGCATTTACCTCATTGACCCTAATATCACCAACATCAATATTGTTGATAAGTGTATTTAGAGCCTCACCTTCTGCATAGCGAATATCGTTTTGCAACTTCGTGAGAAGTGTCACAGCCGCCACTACCGGCATATTGTCAAACAACCCCTCTTCCCATGATTTATTTCCAATAGTTCCTTTCATCACACGAGGTGCTGTAGATAAAGCACCTTCAATGTTATTTTTTCTAACGGGATCGGTCATCAAAGACGCAATATAAGTACGATATTTATCAATATTCTTGCGCAGTATCTCCCCCTTGCCATTCGTGGGAGCAAGCATCACCACAGCAGCCGCTTCAAGATCATCTTGTTGCTTGATATTATTAATATCAGCATCTTTTCCATCAGCCTTTTTCACTATCGCTAATTTCAATGAATCAACGTATGAATATAGTTTAGCAGTAGCAATGCGCACTTCAGTGGCCTTATTGTACCAAGTACCGCCCTTTTCGGGATTTTGCTTGTTAAAGTCAACAAGTTTCTGATACAGAGCATCATTACGTTGCTCAATATTTTTATTTGTACGAGCAAGTCCATCTTCCACTTGATTAAACCCATTCAGCACGTCACTCGACACGTTGAGGGCAAGCATAGCAGTTAAGACGATATACATTAAGTTTATCATCTTCTGCCTTGGAGACATTCTTGCTATCGTTTGAGACCTTGCCATTTATTGCAATTTATATGTAATCGATATAGTATAAATACTAACCGTTGTTTTCTTTTTTGTCATTTTCTTTCATAATATCTGCCATTGAAGGCATATCCTCTGGATTTACCATAGGGCGATACATGTTCACCGTCATAGCGCGTAGCATCTTTTCATAAACGCCATTTAGTTGCTGCATATAGCGAGCCATTTTCTCTGTTTCATCGCAATAACGTGCACTCTCGTTTGCCGATTTCTCATACATATCGCGAATATCCTTAAGTCCACGATTCACACGGTCAATGCTATCTAATTGAGATGAAATGCTCTTCAACTGAATTTCATAAATAGTATTCAGCCCACCAATATTTCGGTTAAGGTCTGACATCTGCTCAACATATCCAGTAGAACTCTTTGTAATATTCTCCGAATTTTCGGTAATAGCACGATAACTTCCAAGAAGTACATCTGACACTTCATTAAGCGATTCGGTAGTGCTACGCAAGTGATTCATCTGCTCTGCAATACCCGAAATTTGGGTAAGATATTGTTGTGTTGCATCTGTTAGCTCTGCCATGCGTGATAATTGGTCACTTGCAGCAGCCATTTTTGCAATGCTTTCAGTTAGACTTGTTGTGTCGGCTTCCGACAACTCTATTCCAGCAGGGATTCCTGCTGCGGCACGAGCTGCCGCTGGTGTTACACCTGCACTTTGTGATGCCGAGCCACCAATGATGATAGAGCCACCATTTCCGCCAGCAAAATCGGGACGATCTTCGGGGTCTTTAGAATTAAGCACCGGGAACACCTCTTCCCAATTATATTCCTTAGCAGGCTTGTCAAAAGCGGTAAGGACAAACATGAGTACTTCAGTTCCCATACCCACCGCAAGCAACGTATTACCACCGGGTAAGTGAAGTATTTTAAATAATGCGCCCCATATTACCACTGCGGCACCGATACTGTAAGCGAAGTTAAAAAATCGTTGTCCCTTTTCTCCTGAAAGGAATCGTTCGATAATGTTTTTATATCTTTTATATTTGCCCATCGTGTTTGTGCAATTTACATTTTTCTACGTTATTATTTTTTACCTTTAGCAAAGCCTATTTGTGTGCGAACACAGCGGAATCCAATGTAAGAACGTTGTTCATTTTCATATTCCCACATTCTCATATCACTTCTAATGTCATGCGCAATATCTTTCCATGAACCACCTCTTACAATCTTACGCGTCATCTTATAAGGGTCTTCTTTTGCTGCATTATAGCGATATTCTGGATTTAAGTCGCTTGTGAGCTTATTAATACTTTCGGTATATGCCGTCGAAGTCCATTCACTCACGTTACCTGCCATATCATAAAGCCCAAAATCGTTAGGGGTATAAGTTCCTACTCGCGAGGTTATAAGATTACCATCTCTCACATAATTTCCTTTTTGAGGCTTAAAGTTTGCATAAAAACAGCCCTTCTCTGCAAGAGGAAGATCACCCTCCCATGGAAATTGATTCTTGTTCACCCCAGCACGCGCTGCATATTCCCATTCAGCCTCAGTGGGTAAGCGATAAGGTTCAACGTAGATGCCTTGTCGTCCCAAAGAGCGACGAAGATACTCCGTACGCCACGCGGCAAAGGCATTTGCTTGGTCCCAGCTCACTCCTACCACTGGATAGTCGTTATACCCAGCATGAGCGAAGTAAAGGCGTACATAAGGCTCGTTATAGGCATTTTCAAAGTCATTAATCCAAGCCGTTGTATCGGGATATATATTTACTATATATGTATTCAAGAAATCATAATCACCAGTAAGGCCTCGCGAAATAGTTTCACGAACAATAACACCCTCATCGTTTACATAAGCTGTGTCTTTTGATATTATAGGAAGTATATCATTTGCCTTTACATCGGTATTATATTCTCTACGGCTTGCATCTACGCGATGCTTGCGCTTTGCAGCATCGGTGTGGTTAAACACTTCATATTTAAAATTAAGTTGCGTAGGATCAAGCTCACGAGCACCAGTAATAGCATTAGTGCGATATACACTTTCTATTGCGCGTGCTTCATCTTCGTTAGGATTTCTCCATGGAATAGCCTTATTCCAGTTAAGGAATGGCTTAATGGGATTACCCTCTTTATCCTCTTCAATCTTAAATGCCTCATTACCACCATAAGCAGGATCAGCAAGGCGTTCACGAATTATTGAATCACGCACCCAAAACACAAATTGCTTGTATTTTGAATTTGTAATCTCAGTTTCGTCCATCCAAAAGGATTCTACCGACACTCCACGAGGATCGGCTTTGAGATTCCATGTACTATCGGCTTTCTGAGGGCCAAGTTCCATCGAACCACGGTTAATTAGCACCATACCATAGGGCGTTGGTTCGCCCCAAGAAACGCCACCAACTCCAGTTACTTCGCCACCATTACTACCCCCACCACCTTTGGTGGACATACATGATGCTACAGCGAATGCTATAAAGATATAAATAATTAGTCTTTTCATACTCTACATTATGCGAATGCTCTTATGTTTATTTTTATTTTTATCTGATAAATCAAGTTTCAAGTTGTATCCAACAAATACCTCATGGCTACCATTGCTCACTTTTGAAATTGCCGATACCGGATAATCGAAACTATAGCCCAAGAAGAAATTTTTATATTCAGCTCCAAGCATCACCGATACCGCATCTTTCCAACGATAAGCAATTCCTCCCGAAAGGAACTTTTTATATCTCACACGCGCAGTAATTTCGGCTTGTGTGAGCTTAAAATTGCTCTTCACCATTAAAGAGGGTTGCAATTCAAATAACGTGTTTTTTATAGGAATATTGCTACCAGCCATAAAATAATACATTCTACCTGCTTGTGCTTCAAATATTTTTTCTTCGCTTCCCTCTGCATTCATCGTTATTGTGGGCTGCAATAGGTGTGTCCCAGAAATTCCTGCCCAGAAATACTTATGCGTATAATACACGCCAAAATTTGCATCAAAAGCTGTTCCATGAACATCTGTGGTGGGTATACCCTCATCATTAGTATCATGAGCATCATCTCCAGTAGGTATTTTCACCTCCGAGCCTTTGAATGATTCATCAAGCATGCCAAGTTGTAATCCTATACTAAATACACCTTTTAACAATTTTAATTTATAGGAAATCTGAGCATTTGCTGTCAATGTGCTATAAAGTCCTATCGTCTCTTGCGATACTACAACTCCAGCGCCAATGCGCTTACCGAAAAGTTTGAATGGAGCATCTGCCGCTATTAAAAATGTCTTTGGAGCTTTAGGAATGCCAACCCACTGCATGCGTGTCCCTCCAACAATGCGCACAAAATCAATGCTTCCAGTAGCTGCGGGATTATAATATGTGGGGACAGCCCAATATTGCGTAAATTGCGCATCTACTTGAGCCGATACTTCTGTGCCAAGCATCAAGCTAAAGGTGCATATTAATATTTTTATATATTTACGGCTATTCAAAATAGAATGTTAGCACTACCATATTAGAGGTAGCTTTTTTTAGTGAATTAGTATATTTCATCATTCCAGGGTCGTCGGATAAATCGGGACGATCGTGCTTAATTATATCGGCAAGGCCAAAGCAAAATTTCACTTCGGGAATGAGCTTAAAATATGGAAGATATATATCGCAACCAAAACCAAATGTGAGCATTAGGTCGGTAGTATTAAACATTAGCAAATCAGAACGTTTTTTAGACACATCAAATGTTGCCATAACGCCTCCTATTACATAAGGTCGCAAGTTACGATAACGCTCCGATGACACTTTCAAGTCAATCGGTATAACTACGTAATTAGTTTTTACATTTTGTGACTGAGCTCCACCATTAGTTGTATCAACAAATTTCACCACTTTATTACCAAAGTACATTCCAGGTGAAAGACGCAAGTTAAAATGCTTTCCAAGACGCAAATCAGCAAGGACATTGACACAAAATCCAGGTGAGAAATCGGGAATTTCCATAACCCACGTTTCACCACCTTCGGTTTTATATCCATTATGCGTAAATTGCATATCTTGAGTGTGAGCACCTATTGAGAACCCAAAATGAAGTAATTTCATATCGGCATAAGGACGGTTCAGAATTTTATTGTTATCCTGAGCCATTGCAAATACACCGCTAAGCAGCAAACAAATTATCGCAATATGTCGTATTCTCATTCTTCTCATTATTATTATCTTTAACGCAATTTCTTTATTCTTATTGCAAGCATCACTATTTTTCGCTAAATTTGAACTGCTAAAATTAATATTTTTATGGAAAATAACGATTGGAAAAATAAACTTAGCTCTTTATATCCTTCACTACCGGCTGGCGAAGAACTGGCTCACGAGAATAATATTGCGGACAATAATGCAACAAAGGCTTCTACAAAACAAAACCTTAGAATTATGCTCGACAAGAGCAACCGCAAGGGCAAGTCGGTAACTCTAATAATTAATTTTGAAGGTTCCGAAGAATCATTAAAGGATCTTGCTAAAGAGCTCAAAACTCAATGCGGAGCGGGTGGCTCAGCTCGTGGTGGCGAAATACTTATTCAAGGTGACGTTCGTAATAAAGTAAAAGAAATCCTTTGTTCTAAAGGATATAAAGCTATAATTATATAATGCTAAACATACAGAAAGCATCGGCTGGCTCAGGTAAAACCTACACTTTAGTAAAAGAATATATTATACTGCTTCTCGGATATAAAGACGAGAATGGTGTAAATCATCTTCATAATAATAAAGTACATGAATCGCATAGAGCTATTCTCGCCGTTACTTTCACTAATAAGGCAACCAATGAGATGAAGGAGCGCATCGTGCGCGAACTTTCTATTCTTGCCGATAAAGAAATAATAAGTAAAAGCCCATACCTAAAGGATTTATGCACCTTTTTTAATACTACACAAGACGAGGTATGCAATGTAGCAAAAAAAGCATTATGGGAATTACTTCACGACTTCACTTCATTTAATGTTAGCACTCTCGACTCCTTCTTTCAAAATATTCTGCGCACTTTTGCTCGCGAGGCTGAAGTAGCTTATAATTATAATATTGAACTTCGCGATGAATATGCTGTGAGAGTGGGTGTCAACAATTTAGTTTCTTCGCTCAATCGTAATTCGGATAAGGACAACAGGCAACTACACAATTGGCTGAAATTATACCTTAGAAATCAAGTTGAAAATGGAAAAAGTTGGAACATATTTAGCGATTCTTCGGGTCTACAAGAATTTGCAAAGCAACTTAGTTCAGAGCTTTTTAAGAGATTTCGTGAGGAATTAAATGAATATCTAAATAATAAAGATAAAATCCTTGCTTTTCAAAAGGAACTTAGCGCGCATATTGATAACTGTATAAAAGACCAATGGAACGTTGCACAAGAGTTCTATAAGCTACTAATTGACAATAATCTACCATCAGAAGGGCTAAATTCAAGAGGTCATATATTTGGATTCACTAAAATAGTTGAAACTAAAATAGTTGAAATGCCTCTTGGCTTTTATAAAATAAGTGACGATTGTAATAACTGGTTTACCCGAAAGTATATTCTCCCTGATGATTTATCTTATAATTTTATTCAGCAAATAATAGCACTCGCTAATCGCGTCAACGATATTAAATCTACATATCTCACATACGAAGCAATGAGAAAAGACCTTTTTGCACTCGGATTGCTGGGAGATATTAGCAAGAATATTGAAGATTTCAGAAAAGAGAATGATATAATTCTACTATCAGATACAAACGAGTTACTGCATAAGATTATAAGCGAAGACGATACCCCATTTATATATGAGCGCGTGGGAATATGGATAAAGCATTTCCTTATCGATGAGTTTCAAGACACATCAAAGATGCAATGGATAAATATGAAACCGCTCCTTTCTGAAAGTCTTGCAAACAGCAACGAAAGCCTAATTATAGGTGATGAAAAGCAATCGATATATCGATTCCGAAACGCCGACCCTTCGCTTTTACAAAAGCAAGTATTCATCGATTTTAACGGACGTATTGCGAATAACGACACCATTAATCGTTGTAGCACAAATTGGCGTAGCGCGGCAAATATCGTGAAATTTAACAATACTCTTTTCTCTATCCTGCCTGGTTTAATTCAAGAAGAATACGAGTCATCAAAGATTTTAGATACTTATTCCAATGTCATTCAACTATTTTCATCAAAAGAAGAAGGGCATGTGAAAGTTGAATTTATAAATAACGATAAGGAGAACTCCGAAAAATGGACTGATGTAGTACTTCAACGCATTCCTATACTTGTCGATGAATTGATACAACAAGGCTACCATCAAAATGATATTGCTATACTTGTAAACAAAAGGGTTGAAGGCGAACAAATTATTGATGCTATTTTTAATTGCGATAAGACTCTTATTAAAAGCAATTTAGAGGTAATATCTGATGAGGCTTTACTACTCCGAAAATCACCTGCAATAAGGCTTATTATTAGTATCCTTAGGTATCTCGACAACGCCACACCCGTAATGGATAATCATAGCGAAGTAAAAGAGACCCCCGAAGAAAAAGATTTGAGATCTATCCCAATCCTTCTCCAACGTTATGAAAACAGTATTAATGAAGGAAAAAATATTGCTGACGCATTTGCTGAATGCTTCGACCAAAATAATAATGATACATCTTCAATTGATAGCACGATAAGCCTGCTTAACAACGAGTTATCATCACTTGTACTGACTACCGAAGCAATCATAAGAAAATATATCAAGCCAAGAGCTCTTGAGGCTGAAAATGCCTATTTACAGGCATTTCAAGATATTGTTATTGACTTTACGGCACACAACACCTCGTCAATACACCTTTTCCTAAAATGGTGGGATTCGCACTCCGATAAATTTGCCATTGCATCGCCCACCGACCTCGATGCCATAAACGTAATGACTATTCACAAATCTAAAGGGCTCGAATTTCCTTGTGTTATTATTCCTTTTTGCAACTGGGAGCTTAATCAGAATCGTGGCTATATGTGGACTAAACCTATATTACCCGATGAATTTCCAACGGAAATAATACCACCTATTCTCCCCATAGCATATGAAAAAGGACTCCTTGACACTGCATTTAAAACAGAATATCTCAAAAATTGCGCCGACAACATCATAGACACGCTCAATAAGACTTATGTTGCTTTCACTCGTGCGTCAAAAGAGATGTTCATTTTTGCACCAAGCAACCAACAAAAAGAAAGAATATCGTTGCTCCCATCTATTGATTGTGCTACGCCCGAAAAAGTACAACAAATAAAAGATAGCATTATTGACCGTTGCAATGATAATAATCCCGATATAGCTATCGCATTGAAAGAATACATTAATAATGATATTTTAGAAATCGGCTCACCTATCTATGTGAGTGAAAACAATTCAAAAAAGGATTCTTCTGAAATGTTTACAATGACATCTTATGCTCCATGCAACACTATAACTGGGCTAAAATATGACCTCCCCGACACGCTTAACGAGAACCCTCGTACAAAAGGGACACTTTTACATAAAGTACTAAGCATGATAAAATATGAAAGCGACATTCCTCGTATATTAAAATTATGCAAAGCTCGTGGAATCATAAATGAAGATGATGCGAAGAGTGTATTTTCTATTATTATTAAAGGCCTACAAAACCAAGAAGCCCAAATGTGGTTTATAAAAGGGAATAGAGTGCTTAATGAGCGAACGATTACCAAAGATGGCAATACTTATCGACCCGACCGCATAATAGTGACCCCATCGGGCGAAACAATTATAATAGACTACAAGTTTGGAGCCATGCACTCCCCTACCTATCACACTCAAGTACAGAACTACATATCATTAATTCGTGATGCTGGACATCAGCACGTAACAGGAAAGATATGGTATCCATTAGAAAACTTAATCGAAACAATTACGGTATAAAAAATTTATTACCCCAAGTAAATTAATACTTGAGGTAATAAGACTAAAAAAGCTGTTTCACTCTGAGAGCGGAACAGCTTTTGAATTTCTTTGACTTGTATGCTTATTTAGCAACAGAATCAGTTGCAACTACAGCAGCAGAATCAACAACTACAGCAGAATCAACAACTACTTCTTCAACTACAGCAGTAGTATCGATAGAATCTGTAGCGGTTTCGGTCTTTGCGCTATTTCCGCAAGAGAACAATGATACACTAAATACAACAGCAAGTAATAAAACTAACTTTTTCATTTTTCTTTTTAATTAAAATAATAAAACAATATTTTTTATGCTTCAAAAACGATACAAAGTTATAACAAAATAATTAGATGCAAACATTTTTCACCTTTTTTTTGTGTTAAAATGCATTTTTGTCCATTTTTGAGCTTTTTTTGTGTCCAAATATGATTGCTGGAAATTAACACGTTAGCTTAATTACGTGTTAATTTAACCCTTTTTTAACCAAAAAAGCACGTTAAACATAGCAAATTTGACTTAATTACTATATAAGTATCTTTTTATGCTTCGCTTGGGAGTTTTTTCAAATTCAGTGGCAATAAGCTGCATTTTTGAAATATTTTCATACGGAGCGACGATTTTATTCAAATCTTTACGTATTTGTTCCATCGTTTCGGGTAATTGTTCATTTGAAAGTCCTATAATATCCATCGATTCATAATCAGGGTAAACAAGAGCTATTAATTTACCCGAACGCTCAACAACTAAACTTTCCATAACGAATGGCATATTATTTAATTTTGCTTCTATTTCTTCGGGATAAATATTTTGCCCACTGGAACTTAGTATCATGGTTTTATATCGCCCTCTGATAGATATTGTGCCATCTTCGCTCACTGTCCCCATATCTCCAGTGTGCAACCACCCTTCGTCATCAAGAATCCTATCTGATGCTTCTTCATTCTTAAAATATCCTTTCATCACATTTTCGCCTCGCACAAATATTTCTCCTGGCATGTTTTGTGGGTCTTCAGAAATTACTTTACACTCCATTATATCGGGAAGAATACGCCCCGAAGAATGTGGAACAAATTCTTGCCAATGGGTATAGCTCACCAATGGAGCACACTCTGTCATACCATAGCCTACGGTAAAAGGAAATTTTATTTTATATAGGAAATCCTCAACCTCTGCATTTAGTGGTGCACCTCCTACTATAACCTGTTCAAAACGTCCTCCAAAAGCATCAATTAGCTTTTTACGTATCTGCGCATATATTTTTACATCAAGATATGGTATTGCAAGAGCCCAGCGCATCACTCCTTTAGTAATCATCGGAAGTATCTGTTTTCGATAAATCTTTTCAAGGATAAGAGGAACACATATTACAAGATTGGGCTTTACTTCCGACATAGCTTTAATCAGAATCTTTGGTGATGGTATTTTACCAAGCAACGTGATGTGAGTACCCACTGCAAGTGGCACAAGCATATCAAAAGCACAACCATAGGCATGCGCAAGTGGCAGAAATGAAAGACATTGCGACGACTGAAAATGTAATTTAGATTTAATCCCAAATACTATATTTCCCGCAAGATTATTACCTGTTATCATCACGCCTTTGCTAAATCCGGTCGTTCCTGATGTATAATTTAAGACAAAAACTTTATTGTTTTCAAGTTCTGTATATTTCACACAGTTAGTGTCAAATCCTCGTGGATACACTGCCTTAAACCTGCGTGTTAATCCTCGCATGAACGCACGTATATTCTCACCCTCACGCTCTGAAAGTAATCGCAATCCATTTAAAGAAATGGCAGCACGTATCTTTTTCATATTCTCCATATCAAGAGAATCCCATATATTATCACTCGTGAAGAGCATTACGGCTTCTGAATGATTGATAATATGTTGCACATCGTGAGGATTAAATTCTTGAAGTATTGGCACAATTATCGCTCCATAGGTAATAGATGCCATAAAAACCGTCACCCAAGTAGATGTATTTTTACCTATTAGAGCTATTTTATCTCCTCGGTGTATCTGGCATTGCTTAAAAAGAATGTGAAGACGTGCTATGTCGCGACTCAGGTCAGCATAAGTAAGCGTCTTACCCTCTGAATAATCTGTCAATGCTGGTAGTTCCCAATTTTCACGGAAACTTTTTTCATATATTTTTATAATGTTTTCTTGCATCATATTGCACAAATTCTTAAAATATGAGCAAAGATAATGCAAATGAATCCAAAAGAAAAATAAAATCATTATTTATTATTAAAACAGCTCCTTAGTAACGCAAAAGCCTAACTTTTACAGAAATTGTGAAGAGATATGACAAAACTGAATTATATTATTCTTAATTTTACAGAAGAAAAAAAAGAAATTATACATGGAAATTGGAAATACGGCTATCACACTGCGAGAATTTAATTCTCGTATCAGTAAATTACTAAACGTCCCTGCTACACAAAACTGTTGGATTGTGGCTGAGATGAGCGATGTGATGGTGCGGGCTGGGCATTGTTATCTCGAACTCGTTGAAAAAGATGCAACACAGGGCACTACTGTTGCAAAGGCTCGTGGCATTATTTGGGCAAACCGTTTTACTGAACTAAAATACAATTTTGAGGCAGTAACAGGGCAACAATTCGTAAGCGGATTAAAAGTTATGGTACGAGTTAGCGCAAATTTTCACGAGCAATTTGGATTTTCTCTTGTCATAAATGATATAAATCCCGATTTCACTCTCGGAGATATGGCTCGTCAACGAATGGAAATAATACGTCGTCTTACGCAAGAGGGTATTATAAATATGAACCGAGAACTTGAATTGTGCGATGTCCCACAACGCATCGCGGTCATTTCAGCCGCTGGAGCCGCTGGATATGGCGATTTCATTAATCAATTACATAATAATAAGAATAACATTCAATTCTACACAGCCCTATTTTCGGCAACTATGCAAGGCGCAAACACCGTTCCTTCAATCATTGGAGCTCTTAATCGCATAAATGAATATATCGACCTCTTTGACTGCGTAGTAATAATACGTGGAGGTGGCGCCACTTCTGAGCTTAATTCATTTGACAATTACGACCTCGCCGCAAATATTGCACAATTTCCAATACCTGTCATTACTGGAATTGGACATGAACGCGACAACACCGTGATAGACTACGTCTCACATCTTCGCGTAAAGACCCCTACCGCAGCTGCCGAATGGCTAATAGCTAAAGCACAAAATGCTCTCGACACAGTGAATAATTTAACCGAACAGATTCTATCTAAAGTAAAAGAGTATATTTCTGGTGCAAAACAACAATTAGCATATTTCTCAAGCTCAATACCGCTCATTGCTGAAAACAAAGTATCAAAAAGTAAATCTTTAATTCAACAATATGGACAAGCAATACCAATGTGCGTACAAAATAGAATAAACAACTCGCGCACCATTCTTGCTCATATCACTTCAAACATACAACTACTCGCTACTCAACGAATGAGTATTGAAAATACGAAGATTAATAACATAAGCGAAAAAATAAATTTACTTTCGCCTAAAAACACACTTAAACGCGGATATTCAATAACTTTATGTAATGGAAAAGCGGTAACAGATGCTACGTATCTACATGAGGGTGACACCATCACAACTACACTATATCGCTCAACAATAATATCAAATATTAAATCAATAAAAGAATAAATACAAAGAAATGGAAGAAAAAGATAAAGACCTATCATATTCTCAGGCCGTAGCCGAACTTGAGAAGATTGTAAAAGAGATGCAAAGCGAAAATTGTAGCATTGATAATTTATCGGCTTACACCACACGTTCGCTCCAACTCCTTAAGCATTGCAAAGCAAAATTACAAACAACCGACGAAGAACTCAAAAAAATACTAACAGAGCTCGAAGCTTAACAATCTAAGAAACAAAGGAGAAACCACAACAATAGCGTTTCTCCTTTGCTTACCTATTATCTTATAATTATTTTTTGGATTTTGTTATCGGTAGCTGTATCAACCTTTACAAAATAAATACCTGGCGAGAGGGCTGTGACATCAATTGATGTACTTCCTCCATTTACTATTACGGTGGCTTTATGTACAAGTGTCCCCGATAGTGCATAGATATTTACATCGGCTTTATCTGCCACTGTACTTATATTTAGAGTGCCATCAACAACTGGATTGGGATATACTTTTATTGATGTACCTGCTTCTCCCGTTATCGATTCAACTCCACTATAATTTGTATATTCCGACGTGAGCCCATGTATTGTTATCGCATTTGCGCCTTTGGTTACGCCTACCGATGGTGGATAAAATGTGATTCCTTTTAGTGAGATAGGATATAGTTGCATGTCTTTGGGGTCGCCAAGTTCTGATATTTTCAATTCTATTTGATATCGTTTCCCTGCTAAATATCCGCCTTCGAGTTCTTTACCAAATGCTATATAATTTGCAGCAGCCATTGTTGCACTACGGAAATCTATTTGAACATATTCTAAAGGTATTGATGATGTGAAATCAAGCATTATCTTATCGGGCAAGCTATAAAAAGATACATCTTTAGTCATCTTGATATTTTGTCCTCTGCCTCCTGTATAATTCATATTTAAAACGCCTCCCTCTGTTAGCACAAGTTCTTTTGCTCCCGATGCTTTGAGCGTCCACCCAGTCCAAGCTTGTGGCAATATGGGCTTATCGGCTATCTCTACTTTTACATTCGTTTCATCTCCAAGTTCATTTAATGCACATTTTATTGTAGAAACACCTTCTTTCAAAGCACTCATAACACCATTTTCTATTTTTACAACTGACGCATCTCCTATTGTCCAATCAAGATGTGATGGATTATAATAATATGTGTTTCTACCTATCGTAGTATTTACTTCTAATGGATATTTACGCGTACCATCGAGTATAATTGTTGGTTTTATACGAAACGACATTGCACCTGTTACTTTCGTTGTAACAGGACGTACGACAGAATAGCCTTTATATGTAGCTGTAAGTGCACCATAACCAGCCTTTGCGCCAGCTGTAAGTGTTGATCCGTTAGTTGTACCAATTACAGGATCACAAGTCAACGTGAAGCCTTTAACATCTTCATCTATCAGGTCACCATATTGATTATAGCCAAGCATTTTAGGTGTATAAGACGATAGAACTGGCATAGTAATATCATATTGATCAAATGCTATGCGTGACACCTCGTTACTTCGCGGTGCAGTAGAATAAAGCATCATTCCATTTGCTGTTCCACGAGGAGTACCTTCTGTTGTCTTATTTACTACTTTGCCTCCAATCATCATTTGTGCTGAACCTCCTGCATCCATACTGCATAAATTGGAACAACCCGATTGCAACATAATTTGAGACATAACACTCGTTGGACAACCTTCTGAATATCCATATTCATTGGTGGATTTATCTATTACAATCAGATAAAGCGTCTTTTGATCGGCACTACTACCATAAGCGGTACGAGAATACACCATTGAGCAATACCCCTTATCATTAAGCCACGTTTTCTCTCCATCTCTCACAACTAAGGATTGACCTTCAATAATATTTTCTATATTAGGAGTTATTTTTTTATCTAAAGTTGTCCAGGCATAGCTTATAGTAACTTCATCGCCAATAGCAAGTTGCTCAAGTAGTACCTTATAATCGCCTGTGGCTGACAAGCAGAAATCATATTCACCAAGTTTCTGCGCTCCCTTATTCTGTATTATTTCTTGTACTGTTGCTTTAATGTCTTTATTTACAGCCCATTTCTCACCAGCTTTTAGTCTAAAATAGACATTGGTATTTGCATCTGATGTATTAAATGCCCTATCCTTTCCATAAAATGAGTTATACATTACAAGCTCGTTTTCATAGCAACGACGATTTACTTGAAATATTTCTGGCGTATTAGCCCATTTTGAGCATTTAGCATATCCTTTCCACGAGAGTTGATTTATCCATAATTTTTTATCGGTATCTACACCAACCATACCACTATTTTCTGGACCACCTTCCCAACGGTCGCGATACATATTGGTTTCTTCTACTATCTTACCATTATAAACACAACCTCCATAAGGGTGTCCAAGAACATATTCTGACGCTGGTTTTTCTTGTGGGACACACCAAAAACTACCATTAGCACCAGCAATAGGATTTTTACCTTCCAAGCTATGTCGAGTATAAGCATCTGCCAATCTTTCAGTTTTGCCAAGTTGGTCTTCAGCTTGCGTGAGTTCAAGTCGGTTATAAGTATTATTCATATCCATTTTTATAGTATTAATATTTAATGGATAATCGGGGATTCTCATGCGTGTATGGACTATTCCGGGTCCTATTTCACGCTGACTAATTGTGTCGACTTCGTATGTTTTCCCATCAATGACAAATGATGCCATCATTGAGGTGCTACTCGCTAACGTGAGCAAAGCAAATAATGCTCGTTTAATATTATTTTTTTTCATATTATCTGCAATAATTAAAAAGCAAAGGATAGACTTTTTCAACTATCCTTTTACTTGTGAAATAATATCTAAAATTTATTTTATAATTATTTTTTGGATTTTGTTATCGGTAGCTGTATCAACCTTTACAAAATAAATACCTGGCGAGAGGGCTGTGACATCAATTGATGTACTTCCTCCATTTACTATTACGGTGGCTTTATGTACAAGTGTCCCCGATAGTGCATAGATATTTACATCGGCTTTATCTGCCACTGTACTTATATTTAGAGTGCCATCAACAACTGGATTGGGATATACTTTTATTGATGTACCTGCTTCTCCCGTTATCGATTCAACTCCACTATAATTTGTATATTCCGACGTGAGCCCATGTATTGTTATCGCATTTGCGCCTTTGGTTACGCCTACCGATGGTGGATAAAATGTGATTCCTTTTAGTGAGATAGGATATAGTTGCATGTCTTTGGGGTCGCCAAGTTCTGATATTTTCAATTCTATTTGATATCGTTTCCCTGCTAAATATCCGCCTTCGAGTTCTTTACCAAATGCTATATAATTTGCAGCAGCCATTGTTGCACTACGGAAATCTATTTGAACATATTCTAAAGGTATTGATGATGTGAAATCAAGCATTATCTTATCGGGCAAGCTATAAAAAGATACATCTTTAGTCATCTTGATATTTTGTCCTCTGCCTCCTGTATAATTCATATTTAAAACGCCTCCCTCTGTTAGCACAAGTTCTTTTGCTCCCGATGCTTTGAGCGTCCACCCAGTCCAAGCTTGTGGCAATATGGGCTTATCGGCTATCTCTACTTTTACATTCGTTTCATCTCCAAGTTCATTTAATGCACATTTTATTGTAGAAACACCTTCTTTCAAAGCACTCATAACACCATTTTCTATTTTTACAACTGACGCATCTCCTATTGTCCAATCAAGATGTGATGGATTATAATAATATGTGTTTCTACCTATCGTAGTATTTACTTCTAATGGATATTTACGCGTACCATCGAGTATAATTGTTGGTTTTATACGAAACGACATTGCACCTGTTACTTTCGTTGTAACAGGACGTACGACAGAATAGCCTTTATATGTAGCTGTAAGTGCACCATAACCAGCCTTTGCGCCAGCTGTAAGTGTTGATCCGTTAGTTGTACCAATTACAGGATCACAAGTCAACGTGAAGCCTTTAACATCTTCATCTATCAGGTCACCATATTGATTATAGCCAAGCATTTTAGGTGTATAAGACGATAGAACTGGCATAGTAATATCATATTGATCAAATGCTATGCGTGACACCTCGTTACTTCGCGGTGCAGTAGAATAAAGCATCATTCCATTTGCTGTTCCACGAGGAGTACCTTCTGTTGTCTTATTTACTACTTTGCCTCCAATCATCATTTGTGCTGAACCTCCTGCATCCATACTGCATAAATTGGAACAACCCGATTGCAACATAATTTGAGACATAACACTCGTTGGACAACCTTCTGAATATCCATATTCATTGGTGGATTTATCTATTACAATCAGATAAAGCGTCTTTTGATCGGCACTACTACCATAAGCGGTACGAGAATACACCATTGAGCAATACCCCTTATCATTAAGCCACGTTTTCTCTCCATCTCTCACAACTAAGGATTGACCTTCAATAATATTTTCTATATTAGGAGTTATTTTTTTATCTAAAGTTGTCCAGGCATAGCTTATAGTAACTTCATCGCCAATAGCAAGTTGCTCAAGTAGTACCTTATAATCGCCTGTGGCTGACAAGCAGAAATCATATTCACCAAGTTTCTGCGCTCCCTTATTCTGTATTATTTCTTGTACTGTTGCTTTAATGTCTTTATTTACAGCCCATTTCTCACCAGCTTTTAGTCTAAAATAGACATTGGTATTTGCATCTGATGTATTAAATGCCCTATCCTTTCCATAAAATGAGTTATACATTACAAGCTCGTTTTCATAGCAACGACGATTTACTTGAAATATTTCTGGCGTATTAGCCCATTTTGAGCATTTAGCATATCCTTTCCACGAGAGTTGATTTATCCATAATTTTTTATCGGTATCTACACCAACCATACCACTATTTTCTGGACCACCTTCCCAACGGTCGCGATACATATTGGTTTCTTCTACTATCTTACCATTATAAACACAACCTCCATAAGGGTGTCCAAGAACATATTCTGACGCTGGTTTTTCTTGTGGGACACACCAAAAACTACCATTAGCACCAGCAATAGGATTTTTACCTTCCAAGCTATGTCGAGTATAAGCATCTGCCAATCTTTCAGTTTTGCCAAGTTGGTCTTCAGCTTGCGTGAGTTCAAGTCGGTTATAAGTATTATTCATATCCATTTTTATAGTATTAATATTTAATGGATAATCGGGGATTCTCATGCGTGTATGGACTATTCCGGGTCCTATTTCACGCTGACTAATTGTATCAACTTGGTATTCTTTCCCGT
>JAVWYO010000005.1:0-45594 GCA_036661515.1 Muribaculaceae bacterium
CAAATGTTTAGTAATATTTGTTTAACGATTGTGGTGGCTTAGATGTTGCGGGGGTGGTGGCGGAGGATTTCTTGGCGGAGGTAGTTGCGGTCGATGTGGACGTAAATTTCGGTTGTGGTTATGCTTTCGTGTCCGAGCATTTGCTGTATTGCTCTTAGGTTTGCGCCTCCTTCGAGTAGGTGTGTTGCGAATGAGTGTCGTAGGGTGTGTGGGCTCACTTCTTTTCGTATTCCTGCTAATTGACAGTGTGTCTTAATTATGTAGAATATCATTACTCTTGTAAGTTGTGCTCCACGACGATTTAGGAAAAGGGTGTCGTCGTAGCCTTTTTTGATAGTAAGATTTGAGCGGTATTCGGTGATGTATTTTTGTATTTCGTAGAGGGCTGTTTGTGAGATTGGTACTAATCGTTGTTTGTTGCCTTTACCTTGAACTATTATGTATTCGTCGTTTGCGTATATTTGTGATATTTGTAGGTTTATTAGTTCGGAAACTCTTAGTCCGCAACTATAAAGTGTTTCTATAATTGCCTTGTTTCGTTGTCCTTCGGGCTTGCTAAGGTCGATTGCCGCAATTATTCGGTTTATTTCGTCTATTGATAGTGTTTCTGGCAGAGCACGTCCGAGTCGAGGAGATTCTAATAGAAGAGTTGGATTTTTATCGATGTAGTTTTCTAAATTTAGGAATTTGAAAAAACTTTTAATTCCTGAAATGGTTCTTGCTTGAGAGCGAGGTTGAATACCGATGTCGTGGAGTGTACATATGAGGTTGTGTAGGTCGTCTTCGGTGGTGCTTCGTAGTGATATATTTTCGTCGTTTAGATAGTTTAGAAGTTTGTTTATGTCGTCGGTGTATCCTTCGAGGGTGTTTTTGGATAGTCCTTTCTCAAGTTGTAAATATGCTTGATATTTTTCAATAATAAATTCTATGTTATCAATTTCTTTCACTTGAATAATAATGATTCAATGGAGTAAAATTAGTAATTTTGCAATATATTTGCTTTTATTGCAAAGATAGGCTAAAAAAGGGAATGTTTTATTTTAAAATAAGAGTTTATGAATATTGTAATAATTAATGGTCCTAATCTCAATCTACTTGGTGTTAGAGAACCTGGAATATATGGAGATAAATCGTTTGAGAGTTGTCTTGAAGAGTTACGTAAAAAGAATATTGGAGATAAAATAGAATATTTTCAGAGTAATTGTGAAGGTTTGCTTATAGATGAGTTGCATCGAGTGGGCTTTGATGCTGATGGTATAATAATTAATGCAGGAGCTTATACACACACGTCGATAGCGATAGGCGATGCGATACGAGCTATAAAAGCACCTGTTGTAGAGGTGCACATGACTAATGTGTTTGGGCGCGAAGATTTTAGGAAAGTTTCGATGATAGCGTCGGCTTGTGTAGGCGTTATTGCAGGATTTGGACTTGGTAGTTATGATTTGGCTTTGAAGGCGTTGCGGAGTAATATGCGATAGAGATTGTATAAGAGTGTGTGTTTGTAGGAAAAAATAAAATAATAATCAAGATGAAGAAGTTTACAAAGATAGTTGCAACAATTTCGGATAAACGTTGTGATGTGCCATTTATAAAGTCGCTTTATTGTAATGGAATGAATGTAGTGCGCATGAATTCAGCCCATTTACAGTTGGACGGGTTTCAGAAAATCGTAAAGAATGTGCGTGATGTATCGGATAAAATAGGAATTTTGATGGACACAAAAGGTCCAGAAATAAGGACTACTATAAATGAGAATGATGCTACGATAATAGTGCGTGAGGGAGATATCGTGCGATTTGTTGGGAATCCCGGAGGAGTTACAAATAAGGAGCAGATAAGCCTGTCATATTGCGATATATGTAATGATGTGAAGGTAGGGTGTCATTTCTTGATAGATGATGGGGAGCTTGATTTTGAGATAGAATCGATAGATGGAGAAGTGATGATGTGTAAAGCCCTTAATGGTGGCGAACTTGGCTCTCGGAAGAGTGTAAATATTCCAGGAGTAGGTATAAAATTGCCATCACTCACGTCACGAGATATAATAAATATAGGTTATGCAATAGATATGGGTGTTGACTTTATCGCGCATTCCTTTGTGCGTTGCAAACAGGATATACTTGACATACAAGCAATTCTTGATGCTCGTGAAAGTAATATAAAGATTATTGCAAAGATAGAGAATCAAGAAGGTATTGATAACTTTGACGAGATACTTGAAGTGGCTTATGGCATAATGATAGCACGTGGAGATCTTGGAATAGAGATACCAGCGGAGCGTATTCCAAATATACAGAATGAATTAATAAAGAAGTGTATATTGCATCATAAACCCGTTATTGTGGCAACTCAAATGCTACATTCGATGATAAGTAATCCACGCCCAACACGAGCAGAAGTTTCGGATATTGCAAATGCTGTTTATCAGCACACCGATGCGCTTATGCTAAGTGGTGAAACGGCATATGGAAAATACCCAGTAGAGGCAATCTCAACAATGACCCGAGTAGCCGTAGAGTCGGAAAAGACTATGAATATAGATGATGGGTTGATTCCTCGTATGGAAGATGACGTAACTTCTTTTTTGGCTCATCAAGCAGTGATGTCGAGTAAGATAGTAGGGTCGCGAGCAATAATAACAGATAGCTATACGGGGCGTACAGCTCGTTATATCTCGTCGTTTAGAGGTAGTTATCCAACGCTTGCATTGTGTTATCATCAAGAAGTTATAAGAATATTATCGCTATCCTATGGTGTTTTCCCATTTTATCAACAGCGAACCAAGACCTCACGAGAATATTTATATCATGGGTTGAAGCATTTGATAGAGCTTGGTCTTTTGACACATGAAAACACGATAGCATATCTTGGAGGAGCTTTTGGAGAGGGTCATGGAACAACTTTCCTTGAGATAAACAATGTTGGCGAGGTTATGAAAAATTATGATTATTATGATTTGCCTAATCTTGAAAACGTAGAGAGATGCAAGAAGATTTAGAAAAATATATACTAAATCATATAGATGAAGAGGGTGCGATGCTCCAAGAATTGAATCGTGACACGCATTTGTTTCATCTACGTCCACGAATGTGTTCGGGGCATCTACAAGGGCGATTGCTAAAGATGTTTGTGCGCATGATAAAACCACGAACCATACTTGAACTTGGAACATTTACAGGTTATTCAGCGTTGTGTCTTGCAGAGGGATTGCCCGAAAATGGGAGCCTTCATACTATAGAAATAGACGATGAACTCGAAGATTTTATACGTCAGCATTTCGATAAGACCGACATTTCAGAGAAAATAATGCTCCATGTAGGAGATGCAAAGGAATTGCTGCCACAAATAGAAGAACGGTTTGATTTAGTGTTTATTGATGCTAATAAACGTGATTATGAAGACTATTATAATCTCGTGTTTGACAGCGTGAATGAAGGTGGATTTATAATAGCCGATAATACTTTGTGGGACGGGAAGGTTGTAGAAGAAAGTTCTAAAATCGATGCACAGACCGAAGGGATAAAGCGATTTAATGAACTTGTGGCGCGAGATAAGAGAGTAGAAAAGGTTATAGTTCCATTGCGAGATGGGTTGACAATTATATATAAAAAGCCCATAGAGCAGGATTATAGATAAAAACAATTATATTTGTGATAATATGGAAACAACAAGACAACAAAAAATAGCTCGTTTACTCCAAAAAGAGTTGAGCGAAATATTCCGTCTTCAAACAGCGAAGATGGGTAATGTATTGGTATCGGTTAGTGCAGTGCGCGTTTCGCCCGACCTAAGTGTAGCAAAAGGGTATCTAAGTATTTTCCCATCAGAAAAAAGCGCAGAGCTATTAAAAAGCATAAATGCGAGTGCTAAGACAATACGCTATGAACTTGCACAGAGAGTCAAAATGCAATTACGCAAGACACCAGATTTGACATTTTATATAGATGATTCGCTCGATTATATCGAAAATATAGATACTTTGCTAAAGAAATAAGAATTGCAAAGTGTAAGCAATTTTAATGGATAGATTTACCTTAAAAGTAGCGTTACGATACATTGTATCAAAAAAATCGCATAGTGCAGTAAACATCATCTCGATAATATCGGTTTGTGGTGTTGCTGTTACTACTATTGCGCTTGTTTGTGTGCTATCGGTGTTTAATGGTTTTAGTTCGTTAGTGGAGAGTAAGCTCGCGCAACTTGACCCAGAATTGAAGATATTTAGTGCGACTGGCAAGGTAATAAATAATGCAGATAGTGTGGTGCAAGTGCTGAAAAGTGTCGATGTAATCGAGGTTTGTCAGCCAACAATAGAAGATCATGCACTTGCAATATATGGAGAAGAGCAAATGCCCGTGAGGCTTAAAGGAGTATCAGAAAAATATGATAGTCTTACTAATATTCGAGAATTAGTGAAAAATGATGGAGAATATCTTTTAAAAGACGAATTTTCGGATTATGCTTTAATGAGTGTTGGTGCAGCCGTAAGCCTCAAAGCCCGCCCAGGCTTCAATACTCAGCTACGGCTTTATGCTCCACGTCGCAAAGGACGCGTAAATATTGCTAATCCTATGACTGCATTTCGTAGTGATTCCTTATATGTCTCTGGGGTGTATCAGGTGGAGCAAACCGAGTATGATGCTGATATGATAATTGTTCCAATCTCGGTAGCGCGTCAGTTACTTGACTACACTACTGAAGCCACATCAATAGAGATAAAATTGCGTGAAAATGCCGATAAAACCGTTGCTTTTGATCAAATATCTAAAATTGTTGGCACTAATTATATCGTGAAAGATAGGTTGATGCAACAAGAAACGTCATTTAGACTAATAAATATTGAAAAGTGGATAACCTTTTTGTTGCTTGGGTTTATTTTAATTATTGCAACATTCAATATCATTAGTACGCTTTCGGTGTTGATAATTGAAAAAGATGCGAGTATAAATACATTTAAAAGTCTCGGCGCAACTGATAAGCAGATAGCACATATTTTTGTTGCCGAAGGTTGGATAATATCGTTGTTTGGGGCTGTAATTGGTGTCGTAATTGGGCTTGTCCTGTGCCTTGTGCAACAATATTTTGGAATTATTAAATTATCGGGCGATGCATCAGCTATGATAATAGATGCCTATCCAGTAGTTGTGGAAGTGAGTGACGTAGCCGTAATCTTTGGCCTTGTAGCCATTGTAGGCTCGTTAACCTCGATTGCCACCTCGATGATTATGCGACATAGATTACGAAGGAATTAGTAATTTTGATTTACTTTTGTAAATCTGAATTATTTGGGAAAAAGCAGGTGTAAAATGAATAAAAATGAGGCCTTTAGCAGGTTGTTAATAACTTTTTTAGAAATAAGTAAAAAAAACTCCAGTTTGTAGATGTAAATTCAAAAGAGATTTTTTAACTTTACACGCATATTATAATTAATGTGCGTTTTTTGATTATGAATAGTAGAGCTAATCTCTCTTATTACTTGAAACACAAATAAATAGCACACAAAAACCGAACCATAATGAGTGACGAAGTGTATCACATTCCAGCCCTGCTGACAGAAACGATTGACGGACTTCAAATAAAGTCTGAAGGGACATACGTTGATGTCACATTTGGCGGTGGCGGTCATTCACGTGCTATTATGTTAAATCTTGGAGAAAACGGGCATTTATACGGTTTTGATCAAGACCAAGATGCGATTGCCAATAAGATTGAAGATAGCCGATTTACATTTGTACATAGCAATTTTTGTTATCTGTCAAATTTTCTAAGATACTATGGTGTAGAGAAAGTTGATGGGATAATAGCCGATCTTGGCGTTTCGTTTCATCATTTTGATGATAGCAGTCGTGGCTTTTCCTTTAGATTTGACGGAGCGCTTGACATGCGCATGAATCAAAAAGGGAGTAGAGATGCGAGTTGGATAATAGCAAACTATAGCGAAGAGAAACTTGCCGACGTGTTTTATCTATATGGTGAGTTGAGAAATTCTCGAAGACTTGCAGCTGCGATAGTCAAGGCACGTGGAGAAAAAGCAATAGAGAGTACCGAAGATTTGCTGTCGGTAGTTCGTCCATTAATGAAACCGATGCAAGAGAAAAAGGAGCTTGCGCAAGTGTTTCAGGCATTGCGCATAGAGGTAAATAAGGAGATAGATGTGTTACAGAAGTTGCTCATACAGTCGTTAAAGGTTTTAAAGCCTGGCGGAAGGATAGCCGTTTTGACTTATCATTCACTTGAGGATAGGCTTGTAAAGAATTTCTTTAAGAGCGGGAACATTGAGGGTAAGGTTGATAAGGATTTTTATGGAAGAATAGAAACACCATTTAGGTTAGTGAATAATAAAGTTATAGCACCGAGTGATGAAGAAATAGGAATAAATCCACGTTCGAGAAGTGCAAAATTGAGAATAGCAGAGCGTATATAGTAATATCAAGAAATAAGGCAATGGCAAAAGAGAAGAAAGGACATAAAGATAATTTGGTAAAACGAACGTTGCAGGGACGTATGATTTCGTATGAATTTTTCTTGCGACACTGGTATATTGTAGGAGGCGTTTTAGTCCTTTTTATTGTGTTCATTGCTAATAAATATCATTGTCAGACGCAACTTGCTGAGATAATGAGCCTAAGGCGAGAGTTGAATAATGCAAAGACCGACAGAATAAAATCGAGTTCGGAATATAATTCAAAAATCAGAGAGACCGAGATGCGCGAACTGATAGATACAATGCATATCAATTTGATAATGCCTGAGCAACCACCATTTAAATTAACAAATAATGAAACAGAAGAATAAGCGTCACATTCTATTCCGTTATTCTTTGATAATAACAGGGATTTTAATCTTTTCATTTTTGATAGTAGTTAAAATGGTTAGAACAACTATTATAGATGCCGATAAGTGGAATGACAAAGCTCAGCAAATATTATCTAAGATAGATGATATACCACCAGAGCGAGGGAATATCTATGCATCTAATGGAACGATACTTGCCACAAATCTACATTTCTATACAGCAAGAATAGATTGGAAAACAGATGGAATAAAAGTAGAAACTTTAAAAAAATATCTACCAGCATTGTGCGATAGCCTTCAAGCATTTTATCCTGGACGAAGTTCAAAGGAATGGAATGAAGTCTTCATGGCAGAACTAAAGAAAGTAAAAAAGAATAGGAGCTTTAAATTATTTAGTAATTTGACGAGTTCTCAATATAAGCGATTAAAAAGTTTTCCATACTTTAAACTTGGTAGCAATAAAAACGGATTGTATCAAGAAACGAGTATGCGCAGAATAAAACCCTACGGTTCGATGGCATCGCGAAGTATCGGCCGAGTAGGGGAAGTTATGACAGGAGGGATACACGGCGTTTCGGGGCTTGAAAAGGCGCTTGATTCGTTGTTATATGGAGTAGCAGGCAAGTCAAAAAAAATACAGTTGACCAATAATATGGCAAACTGGGAAACTGTGCCAGCACAACGAGGATATGACATAAAGACCACGATAGATGTAGATATACAAGATATAGTAGAGGAAGAACTCTATAATATGTGTGTAGAGAGTGAGGCACGTTGGGGGACAGCAGTGTTGATGGAAGTAAAGACAGGCGAGATAAAAGCAATATCTAATCTTGAATGGAATGATAGTTTTAATGACTATGTAGAGGGTAGAAATAATGCAGTTCTTGGCTATGAGCCCGGCTCCGTTATGAAGCCCATCTCAATGATGATGGCACTTGAAGATGGAATAGTTTGCGATATAGATTCAGTCATGGTTACAGGAAAGAGCTTTGCCTATGCAGGTGGTCGTCCTATAACCGATTCGCATGGTGCTGGCTCAATGCCCGTGAGCCGAGTTATAGAATCATCGTCAAATGTTGGTATGTCGAAAATAATATTGAGAAAATATGAGAAAGACCCTGGTCAATTTTATCATAGGTTGAAGCAAATGGGCTTTTTTGAACCCCTTCACACTGGCATAGCGGGCGAAGAAATACCCGATATAGATAGTCTTGGGACAAAGAATTGGGATAGGATAGCTTTAACGCGCATGTGTTATGGGTATTCCACGAGGATACCTCCGATGTGCACGCTTGCCATGTATAACTCGATAGCTAATGGTGGTAAATACGTACGCCCACGCTTAGTTAAAGAATTGCTTGTAAATGGAGTGTGTGATACCGTTCTTCCAGTGAGCTATATACGCAAGCAAGTGTGCAGTCCTAAAAATGCCACAAAATTGAGAAAGATGCTCAATGATGTGGTGTGGGGTGAATATGGTACAGGAAAAGTGTTACGCAATGACAAGGTAAATATTTGTGGAAAGACAGGGACGTGCTATACCATTGAAGATGGTGGATATTCCAATCAAAAACGTCTTGCATTTTGTGGTTTTTATCCTTATGAAAATCCGAAATACTCATGTATCGTATTGATGCGAGGTGCAAATAGAGGAGCAGCAAGAAGTAGTGGTATCGTATTAAAAAACGTGGCTCTCAAACTATATGCCAGAGGATTATTAGATAATTCAATGGATTATAAAGCCGATGCAAAGACCACAAGTAGAGGAGTAATGTATGCTACTACCCAAAAATCCAAAATAGAACAGCAGAAAACGACGCTACAATTGAAAGGGTTGAAAGGCTTTAAATCCCCAAAGAAAGTTGATAAAGGAGTTCCATCGGTTATAGGTCTTGGAATAAGAGAGGCAATATCGGTGCTTGAATCGGCAGGACTAAATGTAAAATTTTATGGAGCAGGCTATGTTTCGGGTCAAAGTCGTGTAGCTGGTTCAGGGTTTAAGAAAGGAGATATAATAACTCTAAGTTTAAAACAAGGATAATATAAATATATATATGGAAAAGAATTTATCGGAATTGTTATTATCAATTTCTTATAAACAGATTATAGGAGATGTTGATAAACAGATAACAGATTTAAGAAGTGACTCACGAATAGTGACGGCAGGCAACATGTTTGTTGCTGTGCGTGGTGTTACTACCGATGGACATGAATATATAGCCGATGTGATAGGAAAAGGCGCAACGGTGATTGTATGTGAAAAGCTCCCCGAAACGATAAATTCAAAAGTGTGCTATGTAGAGGTTGAGAATAGTGCAATAGCACTTGGTCATCTTGCGTCGGCATGGTATGATTATCCATCAAGGAAATTACAACTTGTGGGAGTGACAGGGACTAATGGGAAAACGACAATAGCTACATTGTTATATGAAATGGCGCGATTAATGGGCTATAAAGCAGGATTGCTATCTACTGTGTGCAATTATGTTGATACACGAGCTGTTCATGCCACGCAAACGACTCCCGATCAGTTGACAATAAATAAATTGTTATATGAGATGGTAGAAACTGGTTGTGATTATGCCTTTATGGAGGTAAGTTCACATGCCGCTGACCAGCATCGCATTGATGGACTTGAATTTAAAGGAGGAATTTTTACAAATCTCACACGAGATCATTTAGATTATCATAAGACGGTAGAAAATTATTTAAAAGCTAAGAAATCGTTTTTTGATATGCTTCCCAAAGGTTCGTTTGCTCTTGTCAATGCCGATGACAAAGTGGGTAAAGTGATGATACAAAATACGCAAGCAACAAAATATACATATTCACTTCGAGAACTTGCAGATTATAGAGGTCGTATAATAGAGAGTAGATTAAATGGTACCTTGATAGAGATAAATGGACAAGAAGTAGAGGTTATGTTTACTGGTAAATTTAATGTGTATAATCTACTTGCAGTATATGGCGCATCGTGCATGATAGGTTTTCCTGTAGAAGATGTTATTGTAAAGATGAGTTTGCTCGTTCCAGTAGCTGGCAGATTTCAGACCCTTCAGTCGCCACGTGGATATACTGCAATAGTTGACTATGCACATACGCCCGATGCGATTATAAATGTACTAAATTCAATAAAAGATGTTATTGGAACTAAGGGAAAAATAATTACCGTAGTTGGAGCTGGAGGTAACAGAGATAAAGGAAAGCGTCCTATCATGGCCAAAGAAGCTGGTCAAAGGAGTGATAAGTTGATTTTGACATCAGATAATCCACGTTTTGAAGAACCAGAGGAGATATTGAAAGATATGGTTGCTGGGCTTGATGAGGATATGCGTTGCCATACTATAAAAATCGTAGATAGAGAAGAAGCAATAAGAACAGCTACACAATTTGCAGGAAAAGGTGATGTTGTAGTTGTTGCAGGAAAAGGACATGAAGACTATCAAGATATAAAAGGTGTGAAGCATCATTTTGATGATAAAGAGATTATAGAAACAATATTTAAGGGCGAAAAATAATATAAAATGCTATGCTATATTACTTATCTCAATTTTTAGAACAATATAATATACCCGGTGCACGACTGATGGATTATCTTACATTCCGGTCGGGTATAGCATTGATACTATCTATTTTTATAGCAACCGTAATAGGAAGGCGTATAATTGATAGACTGCAACTAATGCAAGTGGGCGAGATTGTTCGTAATTTAGGGCTTGAAGGACAAATGAGCAAAAAGGGTACTCCCACAATGGGTGGAATTATCATAATAATCGCAATATTAGTTCCTTGTCTACTTTTCGGGAGGCTTGGTAATGTGTATATGTTGCTAATGATTGTTTCTACAATATGGTTAGGGACACTTGGTTTTCTTGATGATTATATAAAAGTAGCACATCATGACAAAGATGGATTAAAAGGGAAATTTAAAATTGTAGGTCAAGTAGGACTTGGATTAATAGTAGGCTTGACGATGTATTTGAGCCCATCTATCGTAATGCGCGAAAATGTAGAGATACAAAATAAGGTAAATCATGAAATTGTAGTATCGCATAAGGCAGAGAATATAAAGGCTACACAGACAACCATTCCATTTGTAAAAAATAATAACTTTGATTACGCGTCATTAACACGCTGGATGGGTGATGATGCACAGACAGGAGGCTGGATAATATTTATCCTTGTCACGATTTTTGTGATTTCAGCAGTGTCAAATGGAGCAAATCTCACCGATGGGCTTGATGGGCTTGCCACAGGGACTTCGGCAATAATAGGCGTAGCGCTTGCGATAATGTGTTACTTGGGAGGTAACATAATATATGCGAGTTACTTAAATATAATGTATATACCAGGCAGTGAGGAACTTGTGGTGTATGCGTCGGCATTTATAGGTGCATTAATAGGGTTTTTATGGTATAATTCCTATCCAGCACAAGTGTTCATGGGAGATACCGGTAGCTTGACTCTTGGCGGAATAATAGCAGTCTTTGCAATATTGATACGTAAAGAATTACTAATACCTATATTGTGCGCAATATTTTTACTTGAGGATTTATCGGTAATGGCTCAAGTGGGATATTTTAAATGGACAAAACATAAAACAGGAGTAGGGAAAAGGATATTTAAGATGACCCCCTTGCATCATCATTTTCAGAAAGCAGGAAATTCAGGAATAGATGCCATAATTCAACACCCAGTGAAACCTATTCCAGAATCGAAGATAGTAATGCGCTTTTTTATTGTAGCTATCTTCTTAGCGGTAATAACATTTGTAACATTAAAGATAAGATAATGGGAAATAAACGTATCGTAGTACTTGGAGGCGGAGAAAGTGGCGTAGGAGCCGCAGTACTTGCAAAAATTAAAGGATTTGACGTGTGGTTGTCTGACATGTCGGAAATCACACCTCGTTACAAATTAAAACTTGAAGAATATGGCGTGAGTTGGGAAGAAAAGCAGCACACAGAAAGTAGGATAATAGATGCTGATGAAGTTATAAAAAGTCCAGGTATTCCTGATAATGTACCCATAATGCAAAAGATATTGTCAAAGAATATCCCCGTTATCTCAGAAATAGAATTTGCTGGAAGATATACCGATGCCAAGATGGTGTGTATAACAGGAAGTAATGGAAAGACTACAACAACAATGCTCACTTATCACATACTGAAAAATGCAGGAGTTAATGTAGGGCTTGCAGGAAATGTAGGAAAAAGTCTTGCCTTGCAGGTGGCTACCGAGCAACATGATGTGTATGTCATAGAATTAAGTAGCTTTCAGCTGGATAATATGTATGATTTCAAAGCTAATATCGCCGTTATCATGAATATTACTCCCGACCATTTAGATAGATATGACTATAAGATGGAGAATTATATAAATGCAAAGTTTCGCATATTACGAAATCAATCTCAAGAAGATTCCTTTATCTATTGGCAAGATGATCCAGTGATTGCGGCACAGTTGCAACACATGAAAATAGAGTCGAAGCAATATCCATTTAGTGAAGTTCATAGAGATGGAACAGCAGCATTTACACTTGGTGAGAATTTTGTAATAGAAGTAGCAGATCATCATGTAGAATTGCCAAAAGAAAATCTTGCCTTGCAAGGACTTCATAACTTATACAATTCGATGGCAGCAGGTATTTCGGCATCATTGCTTGATATAAAGAATGAAACTATACGCAAATCCCTTGAAGATTTTGAAGCAGTAGAGCATCGACTTGAATATGTTGCCACAATAGAAGGTGTGAAATATATTAATGACTCTAAGGCAACAAATGTAAATTCTTGTTGGTATGCCCTTGAAAGTATGAAAACGCCAGTTGTATTAATTCTTGGAGGTAAGGATAAAGGGAATGATTATAGCGAGATAGAGGATTTTGTAAAAGAAAAGGTAAAAGCTATTGTGTGTATGGGCAAAGATAACTCTAAGTTACTAAGCTATTTTGAAGGAAAAGTTCCAGTGATGTCGGATACTCATAGCATTGAAGAAGCGATTGCCCAAGCCTCAAAATTGTCAATATCTGGCGACACCGTTTTATTGTCGCCATGTTGTGCAAGTTTTGATCTATTTAAGAGCTATGAAGATAGAGGCGACCAGTTTAAAGATTGTGTAAGAAAATTATAAATATTACATGCTGTTATGGAATTAGAAACGACAATCCATGAGGATAAAATAGAAGAACCTAAGAAAAATATGGGTGATGTGTATATTTGGGGCATTTTTATAGCCTTATGTATAATTTCGCTCGTAGAGTCTTACAGTGCATCGAGTCGAGAAGTTTCGGTGTCGGGGATATACAATCCACTAATCAAGCATGGTGCAATGTTGCTTGGCGGTGTGTTTACTGTATATGTTATTCAACGTTTTCCATATCAGAAATTTATATGGGTTATACCACTGTTTTCTGTAATTACAGTATTTCTTATGGTTTATGTTATGGTTGCAGGAGATGTAATAAATGGAGCGAAACGAGCAGTAAATGTATTAGGATTTACGTTGCAACCAGTAGAATTTGCCAAAGTGAGCATAGTGTTGCTTATAGCGTGGTTTATGTCTAAGAATCAGATGGTAGAAGGCGTTAAAAACAAAGGTGTAATACTATGTGCTCTTGCCGTAATGATATATGGTGCATTATTGTTTAAGCAAGGGTTGACAAATACGATATTATTAATGGGAATAAGTATTTCAATGATGCTTATAGGAGGCGTTCAATGGAAGAAATTTTTTATTGTAATAATAGCATATATAATATTTGGAGGAGGATTTCTTGCCCTTACCAAAGATAGCGGAGAAAAAGAGGAGAAAGAGAAGACCAATATAGAAGAAACGTCAACTTTTACACAAGAAAAATTAGAGAATAGAGAGGGTACATGGACAAAACGTATAGATCGTTTTTTTAGCCCAGTTCCATTATATACGCAATCCATGACCAGCACAAATCAGCAGGAAATGTTTTCCTATATGGCACAAGCAAATGGAGGCGCGATAGGTGTTTTTCCGGGAAATTCACGAGAATGTAGTAGATTGCCACTTGCATTTTCCGATTATATTTATTCTATAATAATAGAAGACGTGGGGTGTGTAGGTGGAATTGTTGTATTGATACTATATCTTTCGTTACTTGCCAGAGCAGGAAATATCGCCACTAAATGCTCGCGAGCATTTCCAGCACTACTTGTTATAGGAATGGCGGTGATGATAGCATTTCAGGCATTGTTCCATATGGCAATAAATACGGGAGTCTTTCCCGTGTCGGGGCAGCCACTACCATTAATATCAAAAGGAGGTACGTCGATATTTGCAACAGCAATAGCCTTTGGAATAATGATAAGTGTGAGCAAATTTGCTGTGCAAAATAATAAGAGTAAAGATATAAAAGCAGAGATAAATAATCTTCCTGAAGATTTGCGAGCAACTAATCCAACACAATTGTCGTAATGGAAAATAAAAAATTAAAAATACTTATAAGTGGAGGTGGTACTGGAGGGCATATCTTTCCAGCGCTTTCTATTGCTAATGAGATATGTCGGCGAGAACCCGAAGCCCAAATCCTGTTTATTGGAGCAGAGAATCGAATGGAGATGGAGCGAGTTCCAGCTGCTGGATACAAGATAATAGGACTTCCTGTTAGTGGATTTGATCGAAAACATTTGCTAAAGAATTTTGTAGTGCTTATGCGTTTGTTAAAGAGCATGCGCATGGCAAAAAAGATACTAAAAGAGTATAAGCCCGATATTGCAATAGGTGTTGGTGGATATGTTAGTGGTCCTATATTAAAAGTGGCGCAAAAGCAAGGAATACCAACCCTAATACAAGAGCAAAACTCATATGCAGGAGTAACTAATAAATTGCTTGCGCAGAATGTTGATGCTGTGTGTGTAGCTTATGAAGGAATGGAGAAATTTTTCCCTGCCGAAAAGATAGAAATCACGGGGAATCCAGTGCGTCGTAATCTGTTGCTTTGTACAACAAGTAAGGAAGATGCCAGAAAGTCGTTTGGATTATTAGAAAATAAAAAGACAATTCTCATAGTAGGAGGAAGTCTTGGCGCGAGAACAATAAATAACACGATTGCAACGTCGATTGATGCTATAAAAGATAGTGGCGTGCAGGTAATATGGCAATCGGGAAAGATATATGATGCAGAGGCAAAGAAAATGTTGGGACAGCATAAAGATAGTAATATTGTCCAGATGCCATTTATTTCAAATATAGATGTCGCATATAAGGCTGCCGACTTGGTGGTGTCGCGAGCTGGAGCAAGTTCTATCTCAGAATTGCAATTACTTGGCAAGCCCAGTATCTTGATTCCCTCGCCAAATGTAGCAGAAGACCATCAGACTAAAAATGCAATGTCTCTCGTAAATAGAGATGCCGCAATAATGGTAAAAGATGACGAATGCGTTACAGAGCTTGTGCATACAATGCTTGAAACGATTAATAATGAACAACTTCTTGAAACGCTGTCGGCTAATGTAGCGAAAATGGCATTGCAAAAATCAGATGAACGTATTGTAGATAAAGTGTTTGAAGTAATAAAAAATAGACAAAAAGATGGGAGAATTTAAATCAATATATTTTGTAGGCGCAGGTGGCATAGGAATGGCAGCACTTGTTCGTTACTATTTATCAAAAGGATATAAAGTTGCGGGATATGACCGTACTAAAACTACCCTCACTGAGCAAATCGCAGCTGAAGGAGCCGAAATATCATATAATGAAGCAGTGAGTGAAATACCTGAATATTGCAAGGATAAAGCAACGACACTTGTTGTTTATACTCCAGCAATACCAGAAAGTCATGCTGGGCTACAATATTTCAGAAAAGAAGGATTTGAAATACTTAAACGGTCAGAATTACTCGGTTTGATTACTCGTGATAGTAAAGGGCTTTGTTTCTCTGGAACACACGGAAAGACCACTACATCGAGCATGGCAGCGCATATTTTGCATTGCTCTGATATAGGTTGTAATGCGTTTTTAGGTGGAATCCTACGTAATTATGATAGCAATTTGTTGCTAAGCAATGATAGTCCATATTCGGTAATAGAGGCAGATGAATTTGATCGTTCATTTCATCGTCTAAGTCCTTATATAGCTGTTGTTACAGCAACCGACCCCGACCATTTAGATATATATGGCACAGAGGAGGCATATCTTGAAAGTTTTGCTCATTTCACCTCATTAGTTAGAGATGAAGGCGCGTTAATAATCCACACAGGCTTGAAGCTGAAGCCACGTGCATCTAAGGGAGTGAAGATGTATTCATATTCAAGAGATGCAGGCGATTTTCATGCTGAAAATATTCGTAAATCAAATGGCGAGATAATATTTGACTTTGTACACCCACAAGGTGTCATAAAAGATATATTGCTTGGCGTGCCAGTTGATATTAACATAGAAAATGCGGTGGCCGCAATGGCTGTTTGTAGCCTTGTCGGCGTGAAAGATGATGTAATGCGTAGTTCGGTAGCATCGTATTTGGGCGCAAAACGTCGATTTGAATTTTGGGTAAAGGAGAGTGGCGCTAACGGTAAAGTAATGATTGATGATTATGCACATCACCCCGACGAATTGAAAGCGAGTATTGCATCAATAAAATCATTATACCCCAACCGACAGCTAAGTGTTATTTTTCAACCACATTTATTTACAAGAACGCGAGATTTTGCCCATGAGTTTGCTGACGCATTATCATTGGCCGATGATGTTATACTTCTTGATATATATCCAGCACGCGAGGAGCCAATCCCAGGTGTGACATCAGAAATTATATTTAAGGATATAAAATGCCCAAGCAAAGCACTTTGTCTTAAAAATGATTTGATAGATACAGTAAAAAAACATAACTTTGACATCTTGTTGACAGTAGGAGCTGGAGACATAAGTAATTACCTACAAGAAATAAGTGAAATAATTAAGATGATACGTTGAAAAAAACAGTTAAAATATTATTAAAATATTCGGTATTAGTGCTTTTAATTGCATATCTTGCTATAAGCATAACTTGGGCTGGAGTTCAGGCCGAGAAAGATGTGTGTAAAAATGTAGAGGTAAGAATATTAAATGCTGATAGTACTGTTTTTTTGACACAAAAAGGGATATTGAAAGAACTTGAAGGGTTGCACATAAAGCTAAAAGGAAAGCGTATTTCGGAAATTAATACAGAGGCTGTGGAGCAGGCCCTTGATAAATTTGACTATCTTGAACAGGCAGAATGTGTTATTGAAGATAATTCAAAGGTTGTGATAGAAGTAAAACAACTATTGCCTATAATGCGGGTATTTGATGGTGAAAAGACATATTATCTTAATAAAGACGGCAAACAGATGCGTGCAGATGCGCGTTATCACATAGATGTACCATTAGTAAAAGGACGATTTAATAATAAGCTAAAAGCATCTTCACTAATACCGATGGTGCAGTATATTTCGGGGAATGAAGCTCTAAATATGCTTGTAACAATGATTGAAGTGCGCGATGCGAATAATGTATTTATTATTCCAAATATATATGGCCATGTAGTGAATATTGGCACTCCTACTGATTTTGAGTCAAAATTTGCTAAGCTTATGATGATGTATAAAGATGTAATGCCAATAAAAGGGTGGTATACCTACGACACTATTTCCGTTAAATGGGATTATCAGATAGTAGCAACTAAACGTCAAAAAGCGATAAAGGAAGATGAGGTATTTGGCCCTGATGACGATGAGCCAGCACCAGATATTGAAACAATGACTATTGAGCCCGATAAGTCGTTGGGGGTGGCAATAAAGCTCGTTGAAGAGAAAGTTGAAAAAATTGAGCAGAAAGTTGAAGAAAAGGATAATAAGTCTAAATCGAAAAAAAAGGATAAGAATGTAAAGCCGAAAGAGACAAAAAAAGAGACCAAGAAAGACGCGAAAGAAACAAAGGCGAAGAAAGACGTGAAGGACGCATTTAAAAAGAAATATTCGGAAGTTGAGAGTACAAAAAAGAAGAATTAATTACCAATAGGTATTTTACGAGATGGAAAAAGAACAATACATAGTTGCCCTTGAGATAGGCAGTTCTAAGATAATAGGAGCTGTTGCAACACTTAATCCAAGAGGCGGATTGAGCGTAATAGGGCTTGAAGAGGAAAAAGTGGTGGATTGTGTGAGATATGGTTGTATTCAAAATGTTGAAGAGACCAATACTCGCATAAATCGTATCATTAAGAAACTTGAAAACCGAGAGTCGATATATCCACGTAAAATAAAAGGAGTATTTGTTGGTATTGGAGGACGCTCTCTGCGAAGTGTAATAACTGAAGTAGAACGTGCGCTCAATGGAGAAACTCCTATCACAGAACGTATAATAGAAGATATAAAAAGAGAGAGTATAAGTGTACCTATCTCGGGATTTGATATTCTTGATAGTGTACCACGACGATATATTATAGATAAAGTTGAGGCAAAAAGCCCTGTAGGAATGATAGGGTCACATATCTCAGCAAAGTTGAGCCTTATCGTGGCAAAGCCACAGATAAAGGCAAATATAAAACGTGTGCTTGAGGAACGTTTGCAACTTGCCGTTAAAGGATTCTTGGTAACACCAATTTGTACCGCAGAAGAAGTTTTGACTTCCGATGAGCGACAACTCGGATGTGTATTGATAGACTTTGGAGCAGAGACAACAACTATTTCGATATATAAGAATAATACGTTGTTATACTTGTCAACACTTCCACTTGGTTCGCGAAATATTACGCGCGACCTCACATCTCTAAGCCTCGTAGAGGAAAAGGCTGAGGATATAAAGAAAACGATTGGCACAGCCATGCTTGTTGATGGAGAAGCCAGTCGATTGAATGTAGAGGGTGTAAATGCTGGTGAGGTGACAAACTATATTGTTGCGCGAGCCGAAGAAATAGTAGCAAATATTAATGCTCAAATAAGCTATGCTGAGATAACCCCTGATAATGTACCTGGAGGGATTATATTAATAGGCGGCGGGGCAAAATTGAATGGGTTTACAACTCTTCTTGAGCAACAGACAAAAATAAAAGTTAGAAGAGGAACTATAAGTGATACAATTAATGTGCTTGATAGAAAGATAACTGTTCCAGATTATCCTCAAATAATATCAATATTGGCAAAGGGCGCAACCATTATTAAACCTAATGATGATTGCTGTGAAATGCCACCTGACGTGTCACAGTTACATAGGCAAGAAAGTGTTGATGTGAAGAAAGAAGTAAAGCCTCAGCAACCCAAAACTCCAGGAACATTTAGGAAATTAATAGATAAATTGAAGGTGTCGGCAGAGGGAATGTTTGCCGAAGATAAAGATGGCGATGATGACGAAAATGATAACGATAAATAAAAGGCTATGACACAAGATAATAATACAATACCCAATCCAGGTCTTGACATGATTGACCGGTCGGCTACCATAATAAAAGTAATAGGTGTAGGTGGAGGTGGAAATAATGCCATAAACCACATGTATAAGCAGAATATTGAGAATGTATCCTTTGTTGTGTGTAATACCGATGCTCAAGCGTTACATAATTCTCCAGTCCCCAAACGGCTATTAATAGGTCCTACAGTAACCAAAGGGCTTGGGGCAGGTAATAACCCCGATGCAGCTCGTTTAGCTGCTGAAGAGAGCGCAGAAGAGATTTCTGAGTTGTTTGATGATAATACGAAGATGGTATTTATCACTGCTGGTATGGGTGGTGGTACAGGAACAGGAGCCGCACCAGTAGTGGCACGTATAGCCCGTGAAAAGAAGATGCTAACTATAGGAATTGTTACTATTCCATTTCTTTTTGAGGGAGAGAAGAAGATACTAAAAGCTCTTGCGGGAGCTGATGAAATGAGCAAATATGTAGATGCCCTTCTTGTAATAAATAATGAGCGTCTTACAGAGATATATAAAGATATAGATTTTCTTGATGCCTTTGGTAAGGCCGATGATACGCTATCAACTGCGGCTCGCAGTATATCGGAACTTATCACTTGCAATGGTCGAATAAATCTTGACTTTAATGATGTAAATACAACGCTCAAAGATGGTGGCGTTGCAATAATAAGTAGTGGATTTGGAGAGGGAGAGCATCGAGTTACGGAAGCTATTCTTGATGCACTAAATTCACCGTTATTGAAGAACCGCGATGTAGAAGGGTCGAAGCGCATATTATTCAATTTGTATTATTCTACACAGTCCGAAAGACCATTTGTTACGTCGGAAGCTGCGGAATTGACAGATTTTATGGCTAAATTTGCACCCGAAGTAGATGTGATATGGGGTGTTGCTTTTGATGATACTCTTGGCGATAAGGTTAAGATAACAATCTTGGCGGCAGGATTTCAAGTAACATTGAGCGATGACCAGCCCACATTTAAAGGTAGAAAGAATTTAGGAGAAGATGTAGAAGCGCCAAAGAATACATCTACTGATGCCGATAGGATAGGTGATGTTTATGGTAGAGATAAAGTCGCTAAGCGACAACAAGATATGGCTCGTGCCCGTTACTTGGTGCTGACGCCAGAACAATTGGATAACGATGAGGTGGTGGAGATGGTTGAAAAATCGCCAACATTTAATCGCGATGTAAAATTTAAAGAAGCAATAAGAGATGCTACACTACCCACTAAGGAGCCAGTGCCTCAGAAAACAGGAGATACTGTCGCTGGAGCGAGTACAATTTCATTTATGTAGCATAAAATAATATAAATAACTAATAAAATAAACGGAGGATTAATTATGAGTTTATTTGATACAATAAGTGGTGATATAAAGACCGCAATGCTTGCACGAGATAAGGTGCGCCTTGAAACGTTGAGGGGCATTAAGAAAGAGTTTCTTGAAGCTAAGACAGCAAAGGGTAGTGATGGCGAATTGACCGATGAGAATGCGTTGAAAATTCTTATAAAAATGACGAAACAACGCAAGGAAAGTGCAAAAATCTATTCAGAACAGAATCGTGAAGATTTGGCTCAACCAGAACTTGCAGAGGCTGCAATAATAGAAGAGTATTTGCCAAAGCAAATGGGTGATGAAGAACTAAACGATGCGATAAAGGCTATCATAGCACAAGTAGGAGCAACGTCGGCAAAAGATATGGGAAAAGTGATGGGCGTAGCGTCAAAAGAGCTTGCAGGTAAAGCCGATGGTAGAGCAATATCTACAAAGGTAAAAGAATTGCTTTCAGAATAAGAAATAAATATAGAATTATAAAATAATGTTGACATTAGCATTAATTAAAGAAAATCCTGAAGCCGTTGTTGAACGCCTAAAGGTGAAAAATTTTGACGGAAAGTCTCAGATAAATCGTATTCTTGAGCTTGATAAGCAACGTCGCGCTTCGCAAACGGCTTATGACAATCAAGCTGCTGAATTAAAGAAACTTGCTTCTAAGATAGGTCTTCTTATGAAAGAAGGCAAAAAAGAGGAGTCGGAGAATGTGAAGGAGGAAGTATCAGAATTGAAAGAGGGTATAAAGAAGTTTGAAGAAGACTTAAAGAAGGCAGAAAATGAGATAACTGAGATACTTCTTAATATACCAAATGTACCATGTGAAATGGTACCTGCTGGGACTTGTGCTGAGGATAATATAGTGGAGAAAACGGGTGGTAATATGCCTAATCTTCCAGAGAATGCTCTTCCACACTGGGAACTTGCAAAAAAATATAATTTAATAGATTTTGAGCTTGGTGTAAAAATCAGTGGTGCTGGTTTTCCTGTATATTTTGGTAAAGGAGCGCGCTTGCAACGAGCACTTATCCAATTTTTCCTTGATGAGGCAGGAAAGGCTGGTTATCTTGAGGTACAGCCACCTTATGTAGTAAATGAAGCATCGGGATATGGAACAGGACAATTGCCCGATAAGGAGGGTCAGATGTACTTCTGCAATGAAGATAATCTTTACCTTATTCCTACGGCAGAAGTTCCTGTTACTAATATCTATCGTGATGTGATTTTAGACCAAAAGGAACTACCAAAAATGAATTGTGCATATTCAGCTTGTTTCCGTCGTGAAGCAGGTAGCTATGGAAAAGATGTAAGAGGGCTTAATCGTCTTCATCAATTTGATAAGGTGGAAATTGTGCGCATAGAGAAGCCTGAAAATTCTTATGCTGCACTTGAAGTTATGAAAAATCATGTGCAAGGATTGCTTGAAAAACTTGAATTGCCTTGGCACATACTTCGACTTTGTGGTGGAGATATGAGTTTTACTTCGGCAATAACATTTGATTTCGAGGTATTCTCGGCAGCGCAAGAGCGTTGGTTAGAGGTGAGCTCTGTTTCAAATTTTGAGAGTTATCAAGCTAATCGTTTGAAATGTAGGTATCGTGGAGATGATAAGAAGACCAACCTTTGCCACACGTTAAATGGCTCGGCACTTGCTTTGCCTCGTATTATGGCAGCTCTTCTTGAAAATAACCAAACGCCAGAAGGTATTCGCATACCTAAAGCTCTTCAGAAATATACAGGATTTGATATAATAGATTGATAAGTGTATATGCAATTATAATAAATAGGCATCATTTCGTAATGAAATGATGCCTATTTATTATAATTTTGTTTCAAAGCGAAAGCTCATAGTTCTCTATGCGTTATGAAGCTGGTGCTATTATTATTTCTATGCCCATTTCCTCAATTCTTCTTACTACAGCTGGTGGAACATTGGAGTCGGTTATGATAATGTCAATTTCTTGCATATCAGCTATTTTGCTAAATCCTTTTCGTCCAAACTTAGATGAGTCGGCAAGCACAATAATCTTTTGAGAAGCATTAATCATCTCTTTATTAAGGGTTGCTTCCATTAGGTTTGTAGTGGTTATTCCAAAGTCGAGGTCTATGCCATCGACACCTAAGAATAGTTTGCTACAAGAAAAATTCACGAGTATATGCTCGGCATATTGTCCCACAACCGATATACTGCTATGTCGAAGCATTCCCCCGAGTTGAATAATATCTATATCTTCATTAAGTGAAAGGATTTCTGCGATTTGAAGAGATGCTGTGATTACTGTTAATTTATTATGTGGCTGTATTGCGTTAGCAAGTGCGCGGACGGTTGTGCCAGAGGCTATTAATATGGAATCGTCTTTAGTAATTAATGCTGCAGCTTCCTTTCCAATTAGACGTTTTTCTTCGGAATACAATTTTTCTTTTTCATTTATAGTCCTATTGTTGATGTATGGGTCAATCAAAATAGCACTTCCATGACTTCGATATAATTTTTTATCTTTTTCTAATTCTGTAAGGTCCTTTCGTATTGTTACAGATGAAACATCTAATTTATCTGCTAAGTCGTTAACCAAAATTGAATTTTGAGTGATTAGCATGTCGAGTATTATGGAGTGTCGTTCTTCTTTAGTCATATCGCAGTGTATTGTATTTCGGTTTATTGTTCTTATTTATGCTTTCTGAATGCAAATATAGGATATTCTTTACTATATTCGCAATTATTATTGCTTAAAATATATGTTTCGTTGTACATTTTAGTTTGCTCTAATTTATTGGATATGAATCTAAATGAAATATATTTAGCTTTCAAATGTAATGCCATTATTGTTTATTTACTCTTAAATTGAAAATAATTGCGAATTTTAAGAAAATAATTGAATAAAATTTTGTTTGTAAGCAAAAAGTATTTATTTTTGCCTTCGATATGAAAGCTAAGTATTACGAAAGTGTTTCGTATTAATGTAAAACCATTCCAAAACATAAGGTATAGTTTATCTTAAATAAATAAGTGCAAAAAGAAAATAAATCGATCTTATCATGGGCATAAAAGTCGACAGTAAATTTGATGTAATAATAATAGGGGGAGGCGTAACAGGAACTGGTGTTGCACGAGATTGTGCACTGCGTGGACTGAGCGTTCTTCTTGTAGAGCGATTTGATTTTGCTTCGGGAGCAACAGGTCGCAATCATGGATTACTTCATAGTGGTTCGCGTTATGCTGTTACCGATAATGAGTCGGCTACTGAGTGCATCAAGGAGAATATGATACTTCGTAAAATTGCACGTCACTGTGTAGAATTAAATGATGGATTGTTTGTTAGTCTTCCCGAAGATGATATTAATTATCAATCAAAGTTTGTTGAATCGTGCATATCTGCTGGCATAAAAGCCGAGATAATAGACCCTAAAGAGGCTCTTCGACTTGAGCCATCAGTTAATCCACATATCATAGGAGCCGTTAAAGTACCTGATGGGTCGGTAGATCCTTTCCGTTTAACTATTGCAAATGCCATAGATGCAGGACTTCACGGAGCAAAAATTCTTACTCAGCACGAAGTTGTGGGTTTCATTATTGAGCAAAAAAGTGTTGTAGGAGTAAAATTATATAATCATAAGAGTAAAGAAGAGGTAAGCTATTTTGCTAATATTACAGTAAATGCTGGCGGAATATGGGGGCATCATATTGCAGAGCTTGCTGGAATTAACATTAATATGTTCCCATCAAGAGGAGCATTATTGGTATTTGGTCATCGAGTAAACAATATGGTGTTAAATAGATGCCGTAAACCAGCAGATGCCGATATTCTTGTTCCAGGAGATACAATATGTGTTATAGGAACTACATCGAGTAGAGTTCCATACGATGAAATAGATGATATGCGTGTTACTAAAGAGGAGGTAGATATACTTCTTAGAGAAGGTAATAAGCTATCGCCTGCTCTTGCGTCCACTCGTATTTTAAGAGCTTATGCAGGTGTTCGTCCATTGGTTGCAGCAGATAATGACCCTTCGGGACGAAGTATAAGCAGAGGTATTGTGCTCCTTGACCATGCTAAGCGTGATGGACTTGATGGATTTATTACTATTACTGGTGGTAAATTAATGACATATCGTTTGATGGCAGAATGGACAACTAATTTAGTTTGTAAGAAATTAAATATAGAGAAGGCGTGCCAGACAGCCGATATAGCTCTTCCAGGAACTACCCTTGAAGATGAAAAAGATAAAGAAGAAGTAACTAAAAGGCATTTTCTTATAGGAAATACCGCATCTAAATCGGCAGAATATCGTCATGGTTCACTTAGTGATAAGATTCCTACTGGTGATAGATATGATGATTCGCTTGTGTGTGAATGCGAAGGAGTGTCGGTAGGAGAGGTGAAATATGCTATTGAATCGCTTCATGTAGAAAGTTTATCTAATCTACGTCGTCGCACCCGAGTGGGCATGGGAACGTGTCAAGGTGAATTGTGTGCTTGTCGTGCAGCAGGATTGCTTAACGAGGCTCATGGTTGTGCTACAAAGGCAAAAGAAGACCTTGCACAGTTCTTGAACGAGAGATGGAAAGGTATGTATCCAGTTGCTTGGGGAGATACATTGTGTGAAACACAATTTACTTCTTGGATATATGAGGGTGTGAGTGGAATAAGTCTATCAGAAAATAATAAATAATATAATGAAATTTGATACAATCATAATAGGTGGTGGATTAACTGGGCTTACTTGTGGAATTAGCCTTATAGAAAAGGGGCAAAATTGTGCAATAATCTCCTCAGGGCAAAGTGCAATGCACTTTTGTTCTGGTTCATTTGATTTATTAGGCTATGTTGATGGTAAAGAGGTTGCTAATCCACTCTCGGCAATATCGAGCTTGCCATCTACTCACCCATATTCAATAATTGGGAGTGATAATATAGCAAAGATTGTAGGGCGAGTAGAGCCCATGTTTGCTCGCGTAGGATTAAAGGTTAATGGTACAGCAGAGCAAAATCATTATAGAATTACGCCATCGGGAACGTTAAGACCTACGTGGCTTTCACTTGATGATTTTACTATAATTAAAGATAAGAGTAAATTTCCTTGGAAAACGGTATCAATACAGAATATATCTGGATTTCTTGATTTCAATACCAGCTTTATAGCCGATGGGCTCGAACGACTTGGTGCAAAATGTAGTATTTCTTCTTTTTCTATTCCCGAATTAGAGCGCATTCGCAAGAGTCCAAGTGAGATGCGTTCGACAAATATTGCAAAGGTATTTGATCATGTTGAGGTATTAGAAAGGCTGGGGGAAATAATTGTTGAAAAGAGCTTAGATGCTGAGGTAATAGTATTACCAGCAGTATTTGGCTTATATAATCAAAATACGATAGCTATTTTGAGAACTATTGTTGATAAGCCTTTATGTCTTCTTCCTGCATTGCCACCATCGGTTCCAGGTATTAGGGCTCAAATCATGATGAAGCAACATTTTTTGAAACTTGGTGGAACTTATATGCTTGGTGATACAGTAACTGGCGGAGAAATAAATGATGTTACACTAAAGAGTATTAATACAGCAAATCATGGAGATATAAAATTAGAGGCTGATAATTTTGTACTTTCTTCGGGTAGCTTCTTCAGCCATGGCATAATTGCTAATTCTGAAAGCGTCTATGAGCCAATTTTTGGACTTGATGTGAATGCTGAAGCCGACAGAAGAGATTGGTGTGATAGCAACATTTTCAATAATCAGCCATATATGTCGTTTGGTGTTGCTACTGATTCAGAATTTCATGCACAAATAAATGGTAAAGCAATTAAAAATCTATATGTTGCAGGTTCTGTGATGAGTGGAAGTAATGCACTAAAAGAGGCAAGTGGCGCAGGGATATCGATATTAACTGCACTTCATGTATCAGATATAATATCAAAATAAAGAGGGTGATGACAAAACAACAATATAACATAAGCGAAAATAATTTTGAACAGTGCATCAAGTGTACGATATGCACGGTGTATTGTCCAGTTTCGGCTGTTAATCCTAATTATCCTGGACCAAAGCAATCGGGACCAGATGGGGAGCGATTTCGCTTAAAAGAGCCATTGTTTTATGATGAGTCTTTGAAAGACTGTTTAAATTGCAAGCGTTGTGAGGTGGCTTGTCCATCAAATGTGAGGATTGGAGATATAATACAATCAGCACGCATAAAATATAGCAGGAAGAAGCCAAAACTTCGTGACATCATGCTCGCAAATACTGATATCGTAGGTACAATGTCGTCGGCTTTTTCGCCTATTGTAAATGCCACGTTAGCTATTAAGCCAGTAAAATTGATAATGGACGGTGTGTTACAAATAGATCATCGCCGCTCATTTCCAAAATATTCGTCAGAGAAATTTGAGACCTGGTATCATAAAAATGCTGAGGCAACGCAGGATTTATATAAAAAACATGTGAGCTATTTTCATGGATGCTATGTAAATTATAATTTCCCGTCACTGGGTAAAGATCTTGTGAAGATAATGAATGCAGTGGGATATGGTGTGCATCTTCTTGAAAAGGAAAAATGCTGTGGTGTTGCATTAATTTCTAATGGATTAATAAAGCAAGCAACTAAGCAAGCAACACAAAATATAGCATCAATAAGGAAATCGGTTATTGATAAAAAAATGCCAGTAATTACGACTTCATCAACTTGCACATTTACGATACGTGATGAATATCCACACTTGCTTGGTATAGAGAATGAAGATGTGCATAATTCGGTAGAATTAGCGACACGCTTTTTGTATCGACTTATTGACTCAGGAGCTGTGAAACTTACTTTTCGTAGTGATTATAAGAAGCGCGTAGCTTATCACACCCCTTGCCACATGGAAAAACTTGGTTGGTCGATTTATTCTACCTCACTACTTCGCATGATTCCTAATATAGACTTTGTAATGCTTGATTCATTATGTTGTGGTATTGCAGGGACTTATGGGTTTAAAAAGGAGAATTATGCTACGTCGCAAAACATAGGAGAAAGTTTATTTAATAAAATCGAGGACGCAAAAGTAGATTGCGTAGCTACCGATTGTGAAACGTGCAAATGGCAAATAGAAATGTCAACAACGGCAAAGGTATTCAATCCTATTTCGATTATCGCCGATGCCCTTGACGTGGAAGCCACAAAGAAATTAAACAAATAGAATCACATTAATAATATTTATTTACTTTAACAGACCTATATCATGCAGAATTTTATGTCTCCTCCAGCACACAAGCCAGAAATGGCTGCTGAAAAGGTGGATTCCAAGTACAAAGCCATGCGTTGGCAGGTGTTCATTGGTATCTTCGTTGGTTATGCAGGCTACTATCTTGTTCGCAAGAACTTTACGATGGCTATGCCCGAACTTGAAAGCATGGGCTTTGACCATGCAGCTTTAGGATTTGCTATATCAGCAAATGCGATAGCTTATGCTCTTTCAAAATTTTTGATGGGCAGTGTTTCCGACCGAAGCAATGCACGTTATTTCCTTCCACTGGGATTACTATTTGCAGCGTTTGCCACATTTATTCAAGGAACAAAAATTGGATATTCTTCAATCGCAGTAATGTTTACTTTACAATTTCTCATTGGTTGGTTTCAGGGTATGGGGTGGCCTCCATGTGGAAGAGTGATGACACACTGGTTCTCAATCAAAGAACGAGGGACTAAAATGTCGATATGGAACTGTGCTCACAATGTAGGTGGAGCACTTGTAGGACCAATGGCAGCTTATGGTATGATATGGTTTGGCGGATGGGAACATGGAACATTTTGGTTTCCAGCAATTGTAGCCCTACTCATAGCTGGTATTGCATTTCTGTTAATTCGTGACACGCCTCAATCGTGTGGCTTACCATCAATTGAAAAGTGGCGTAACGATTATCCTAAAAATTATAGTGTGAAGCAAGAAGAAGTGCTTACTACTAAAGAAATATTCTTCAAATATGTACTTAATAACAAGATGTTATGGTATATCGCAATAGCTAATGCCTTTATTTATATGGTTCGTTATGGCTGTCTTGACTGGGCACCTACATATCTACAAAATGTGAAAGGTTATGATATTAAACAGATAGGTTGGGCATATTTTGCATACGAGTTTGCAGCTATTCCTGGTACTCTTATCTGTGGCTGGTTGAGTGATAAAATTTTCAAGGGACGTCGTGCAATAACTACAATGATATATATGGTGCTTGTAGCTATCTTTATCATTATTTATTGGCTCAATCCCGCAGGACATCAACTAATAGATGTAATTTGCTTGATTGCAATAGGATTCCTTATTTATGGTCCCGTTATGCTTATCGGAGTTCAAGCTCTTGACCTTGCACCAAAGAATGCTGCTGGAACGTCGGCAGGATTGACTGGCTTCTTTGGCTACTTCTTTGGAACGGCATTACTTGCAAACATAGGTGTAGGTTTTGCAGTTGACCATCTCGGCTGGAATTGGTACTTTATTATGATGATTGCAGCATGTGCATTGGCATTCTTCTTTGTAAGTTTTACTTATAATGAGGAGAAATATTTACTAAAGAATAAACAATAAAACAATATAGAAATGCACGTTTCTATAAATAATATTAACGTGCATTTTTTAAATAAACAATGACAACAATAATCCCTTAATTCAAATTTTTAAACCTTATGCTAAAGAATTTTTCCCGCTTAGGCATTACATGTGGTATTGCCATAGTAGCATTTTCTTCTTGTGAAAATCAAGATTTCACAAATGAGAATGTCGATGTGACCAAAGTTCAGGTCAATCAAATCTCTCCGGAGATGGCCAAAGTACGAGATTATGTTCCAAAGTTTGCTGTAATGGCTCACCGTGGATCTACCTTCTGGACACCAGAAGAGACCGAAGCTGCTTATCGTTGGGCTCGTGAGATGGGAGCCGACTATCTTGAAGCCGACCTACAATGCACCAAAGATGGTGTAATCCTTGCTCTTCATGATGACAATCTAAGACGTACCACCAATATTGAAAATATATATGGTGAAGATGTTCCAAGAGAAAGAAAAGCATATTATATGCGTCATGGAATGACCGATGCAGAAGCAGAAGCACAATATGTAAAAGACCGTGCTGGATTTACTCCATACTATGCAAATTCATACATGTATGAAGAATTAGTTAAACTTGATGCTGGTGCATGGTTTAATCAAACAAGTATTGAGCAAGCACGTCCAGGTTTTGTTAATCAACATCAATACATTTCATCGCTTGAAGACCTTATCATGTATGCAAAAGGTAATAAGCTAAAAAGAAATGCAAATGGCGAACGTGTGTTTACTGTAACAGGAAGTTCAAAAGATAAATCTATTAAGTATCATTTTGAATATATAGCTGATAATGTTGATAGAGGTAACCGTCCTGGAATTTACATCGAATTTAAGGAATCATGGTTGAATCCTTCAACATTTGAAACAGATGTTTATAACGAACTTGATCGTTTAAATTTCAATATTATTACTAAACCAGAATCACCCACAGCACCATTCTATCTTAATGGTAAAGTGAACGTTGGTAACACTAATGGTAAAGTTGTTCTCCAAACATTCTCTCTTGAAAGTTTACGTCGTTCAGCTGATAAATTTCAAGGAAAAATACCAATGTGTTTCTTGTTATGGCAAGGTGGTGGCGCAACAGATTTGAAGCTAAATACACCAGCAGGATATGCCTCATTTGTGAATCTTGGTGTTGAGTTTAAAGCTCATATCATAGGCCCATCAATTGCAGGTGCACCAAATAATTACCCAGAAATGGTTAATCCTTGGCAAGATTATTTGATTAAAAAGTCAGGCCTTTTAAATCACCCATATTCTTTCGACTCTCGTGAGCAAATGAATAAATATTTTGGATTATATAATTTTGGTATTAATGGTGGTCAATTATTCAATCCTCCATACCTTGATGGTGCATTTACAAATCGTTCTGAAATGACTATTCAATTCTTTATAGATCAAAAAGTGCGCAAAGCACCAGCACCACAAACCGTGCCAGATCCTGAGAAGTTGTTAACAGAATTGGGATACTAATAGTAAATTCATAACAATAATATAAATTAATTGAATCCATAGAATATGAAAAAATATATTTTATTACCAGTATTGGCTACTTTAGCTCTATCTGGGAATATGGCAGTTGCTCAAGATTTTGACACTAACCCAGTAATAAAAATAGATAATAAGGAAGAGAGCTTGCGCTTTACAGTAGGAGCTCGCTTCATGGCAGATGCTGCTTATTATAATAGCGATTTTACTCCAGTAAAATCGGGTGTAGCAATTACCGATGCACGTATTCGTACATCGATGACCTATAAAGATTGGTACTTTTATGCTGACTTTGATTTTTCAAAAGGTAAATTCAGCCAAAAGAACATTTTCTTGCAATATTCATTTAACAATGACGAACTCAATCATCATGTAATAAAAGCTGGTTATTTCAATAATCCAGCAACGATGGGTAATTGCACCAGTCGTGGTAGCCTACATTTTATTTCACGTTCGTCGGCTGTAAATGCTTTGGCTCCTGGTCGTGAACTTGGTGTTGCTTATAAATTTTATAACGACAAATTCTTTGCTTATCAAGGCGTATTTGCTGAAAACAAATATAACGACCAGATAAGTGGATATCAAGGGATAGCAGCAGGTGGACGTTGGTTGTATATGCCTATCAACAATGATGAAAACACATTGCATATTGGTGCATCTTTCCGTTATTCAAATATTCGCACAGGCGAAGTAACAAATAACGTTATGAAGACTAACCTTGAGCTTGGCTCATCATTAGAAACTTATGTTGACCCTACAACACAATTCCTATCGGCTTCATTGCCTTGGGCTAAAAATGTATTTAATGTAGGTGCAGAAGCTCTTTATCGTACCGATAAATTCTTTGCACGTGGTGAATACCTCTTTAAGCACGTAACTAAAGAACGCGATGATAAGACATTGTTCCTTAACCAACTTGGTGGAGCATTCTCTTGGACAACTCTTGAGTCATGGCAAAAAGGTAATCCACTTGGTGCAAATTCATTCCATGGTGGTTATCTTGAAGCTGGTTATCAAATATTTGGCAAAGGATATAAATATGACAAGGCTGAAGGCTTACTTGGTGGCCTTGGTGGACAATCACTTGAAGTAGTAGCGCGTTATAGCTATACTGGTCTTAATGACATTGTAGCTGGTGAATTTTATGTTCCTGGACGCGACCAATATTATCCAAATGGAGTGATTGCTGATTATCCTGCAACATCTAAGAGCGTTGGTGGTGGTAATATGCACTCTGTGACATTGGGAGCAAACTATGCCTTTAATAAATTTGCACAAGTAATGTTAGATTATACATACAATAAACTTAGTCGTGATAAATTTGGGTATGACAAAAATTTCCATGTTTTACAAGCACGCTTAATGTTCTCGTTCTAAAAACCTTAAATCGTAAAGATTATTAGTCAATGAGGCTGTCTATTTGGTATAGACAGCCTCATATTGTTAATACAGAGTAGGTAATTGTATCAATTAATGCTTTTTATAATATTGCTTTTTATTGAATAAAAATTGATGTCGTATTTATAAAAGCCAAACACAATAGTGGGATTAATGTTATATTCTTTTGAAAAACGTTTTATGGGTTCTTGAATTTTATGGGGCGAAATATTTTTACATTCTTTCATGAATTGTTTCCATAATAATTCTGGTATTAAAGACTGCCTTGCAAATTTGTTAGCTTCAATCTCATACATCTCTTTAGAACCAAAGATTGAGACTTTTCCATAAATATAATTTAGAGGCTTAATATGATTGATTATATGGCAAAGCTCGTGCATAATAGCAAACGCAAAGTTGTCAATATTTTGAAGTCTCAAAGTTAAGACCATTGTTGGGTTTTGGCTTTCAGCTAACCAGAAAGAAAATCCATCAATAGGTGTTTTATCGAATTTATTTACAACAATAAAATTTATGCCATATTTATTTAATACCTTTTCAGTACGGTTTATAGTATCACAATTTTCAGTGAAAATTTTGTTTAACTCCCTTATTAAGGCATTTAAATTGGCTTTGTCAAATTTTCTATTTAGAGCTGGTAATGAAAGAGATTTGTAATAGGTATAATTTTTCCAGCAAAAAAGATTAGTTTTATTCTCACTAAGTTTTTCAGATTTTTTAAAATAAGCATAGTCTTCGTTCTCTTCTGCATATTTTTTTAAAAAATCATCAACTGTTTTTACTTTGAATATTTCCCATGTCATGTTAATATTTTCAGAAATATTTTCAGTAAACAATCCCAATTTTTTAAAGCGCCCTACTGTGATGTATTGTGAGATAACACGCCATATTTCTATGTCTTTTTTTTGTTTTATAATGCGTATATCCAATGCTTCTTTGTCAATGTCATAGTTGTTTTGGAGTTTTAACCAATGACTTGCTTTAATATCTAAAGCACTTTCCAATAAAATGGCTGTTTGTGTTGTAATATTACGTTTCTCTTTTATTATATCATTGAGCACTGACGTTTGCATGTCCATAAGAGATGCTAAGTCTTTTTGTGTCATTGAGCGGGCTTTGAGTTCGTCTTTGATCAACTCTCCCGGATGAATAGCCACAAATGGAGTAATCTCGTTTAAATTGATTTTAGTCGTCATAATGGTCTGATATTTCTATTAAATATATTTCGGTAATAATTATTGAGTTTTCGGTGGTGCTACTTTTGAATAAAAGCCTCCATCTTTTATTGCATCGTACTGATTCTATTCCTTTAAGGTTACCCTTAAGTTGTTCATAGTTAAGACTATTTATCCTATAAAGATCTTCAATACGATTAACGGCTTTGATATGTTGTACGGCTTTTACATATCCTCTAATGACATCTTTTGGGAGCTTTCTGTATTTCTTATTTGTAGTGTAGCCGTCACGTAATAATTCCAAAAGAGATTCATCTTTAATATATACGTTCATTCAGATAAAATTGTTTGCAAATATAGTATTAATTCAATTCAAATGCAAATAATAATTATCAAATCTGATAATATTCCTTGTGGTTTGTGTTTTATTCGGTGATTTCGATTAGATTTCCCTCTGGGTCTAAGACTTGACTTTCGTAGTATCCGTCGCCTGTGGTGCGTGGCTCGCTGGCTATTTTGTAATTGTCTGTGCGTAGGTGGTTTGTGAGTGTGTTTACGGCGTTAATACTGCCTACAGAGATTGCAAAATGTGCAAGCCCTTTTAGTAAATATTTGGTTTCTTGTGACTGGCTGGCTATGTCTGGACAGTGCATTAATTCAATGCGTGTTTCACTATCTGGAAATGATAGAAAATAAGACGCATATTGCTTTTTCTCATTAATATATATTTTGCTACGTGTCATGGAAAAATATGTCATGTAAAACATACTCATTTCCTCTAAATCTTCAACCCATATTGCGAGATGATCTATTTTCATGATTAATCGATTGGCAGTGTTATCCATGATTGTGGAATGATGTCGGGGGTGGGTGTGTGTCGATACCATATTGCTGGAGCTATTACTATTTTATCGGGATTTGTATTGAGATATGCTCCCCACCAGCTAAAGCTGCTATTAGCAATTATAATATGCTTGCAAAGGCTCATTAGGTGCAGGTCGTTATAGCTTTCTTCACCTTTGTTCCACTCAATAAATGTAGCGTTTTCGAGGGGTATGTTTTTATGAGCCCATTTGATGTCGTCAGAGAAAATGAAAAAATGAGGATTTAAGATGTGAGCATTTATGTGTGCAATAGCCCAGTTGTAATATTCGAGAGAACATATTGATCCTATCTCTTCCCATCGGCGTTTTTTTGTGTAATCGCCACGGCGAATGTGTATTGCTACTGATTGACATTTGGCGATTGCATCGGCACATATTTGATTTTCGGGAGAGAATGGTTGTCGAAATGTAAATTGCGCTTTTACCTCGTCCGAAATATTATCAAAGTAACGCCATGATTGCCAAAATCCCTGAAAGTAGGTGTCTTGCATTTTCAATATATCTTTTTGATAATTGAAATTAGGCTCTTTAAGTAGTGTCCCAATTGTGTTACGGCTTATTTTAAATACGTTTCTACGTAGTGATGCCCAAAAGCTCTTTGAAGTGTCTGCAATTAAATTAACTTGCTCTTTTGTGGCGTAAACTGGCTCAATGGCATATACCTTTTGTAGCTCATATCCTTGATGATGTTTCCGATATAAAAATTCAGATGTGTCGATAGCTACTTTTTCTCCTTCGTGCTTTAGCGCAAGATAAAAGGCATATTGAAACATTTGATTTCCGAGTCCTGCTGATATTCTAACTATATTCATAAGGGTATTATAATTGGTTCCAAAGATACTTTAAAGGAGGGAATATTAAAAAAGATATAGAAATTATTTTGTTGCTCTAATGATTTCTCTTTTCCCGTTTTTAGGTCCGGATATTCGTTCTACGGTGAATCCCACAGATTGGAGGCGACGGCGAATGTCTCCTTTTGCGCAGTATGTAGTCAGTATCCCTCCTGTGGCCATGCATGCATATATGCGTGCAAAACCATCTTCGCTCCACATTTCGGGTTGCTTTTCTGGCGCAAAAGCATCAAAGTATACTACGTCAATGTTAGTTGGTAATTCAATATTTGGGTTAGTGAAGTCGATATTTAGTTTGTTAATAGTGAAATTAGTTGATATTTCAATTGATTCATTCCAAGTTGCATCGGTTATGCTAATATATAGTTTTTCCCCGATTTCATCGAATAATTTGGCATATCCTACTGCTGTTATCGTCTCTTTTTGTAGGGGATAAAGTTCGAGCGTGAAGTAGTTAATTTTTTTATTGGGTTCTAATGCTGTAACTATGCAATTCAAACCTGTTCCGAAGCCTATTTCAAGGACTCTAATGTCATTTTTTGTGCAGTGTCGTAGTGCGCAATCGCGATATATGTGTTGGCTTTCGGTCAAAGCGCCCTTTATGGAGTGGTAATGTTCGTCTATCTCAGGGAGGTAGATTGTAGCAGATCCATCGGCAGTAATTTCGATTGAGCGTTTCAATGTGCTGATTATTTTATTTTGCGATGCTTTTTGAGGTCTTCAATATTTTCCCAGAGGAATAATTTGTCGCTGGGACGAATTTTATCGGCTATTTTTATGGAGAATCTATCGCCTTTAATTGCCTTTTCTACGGGTTTAAGGTCTACACGTATTTCATCGATAGTGATGTTTATAGCGCCTGTCGTTGGACCAGTAATAACGATTTCATCGCCAATTTTTAATTCTCCAGCTTCCATTTGAAATTCTGCTACGCCAATGTTTGAAAAATAGCGTATTCCTTTTGCGGCATATATTTTTATTTTAGTAGCCGATGAGCCATATTTTGAAGTCCATTCACCAAGTCTTTGACCGAGATAGTATCCGTTCCAGAATCCTCGATTGAAAATTTTACTTAGTTCGATGTCCCATTTTGCAATTTTATCGTCGGTAAATGTATTATCGAGATATGAATTAATGGCATCATTATAGCAATTTACCGCAATTTGTACGTATTCGGCTCCTCGAGCGCGTCCTTCTATTTTGAATACCCGTACGCCAGCATCAATCATTTTATTTAGGAAATGTATTGTTTTTAAGTCTTTAGGCGACATGATGTATTGATTCTCAACGTCGAGCTCTTCTTGCGTGTCTTTATCCTTAACGGTGTAGCTGCGGCGACATATTTGTGTGCACGCGCCACGATTGGCCGATGTATTCATCTCGTGTAGGCTAAGATAGCATTTACCTGATACCGCCATGCAAAGTGCGCCATGGCAAAACATCTCGATGCGTATAAGCTCACCATGCGGTCCACGAATATTATCTTTTATAATTGTTTGATGAATGTTATATACCTGTTCAAGATTTAGTTCGCGAGCAAGTACCACTACATCGGCATATTGAGCGTAGAAGCGAACAGCTTCGCTATTAGAGATGTTTACTTGAGTGGAAATATGCACTTCAACATCAATACTGCGAGCATAAATAATAGCGGCAAGGTCAGATGCTATAATTGCAGATATGCTTGCTTGCTTTGCCGCATCGATTACTTTGTGCATAAGTTCAATGTCGTCATCATATATAACAGTATTGACTGTTAGATAGCTCTTCAGTCCATTTTCATGGCACTGCTTTGCTATCTCGTGAAGGTCATCAATAGTGAAGTTATTTGATGAGCGTGCGCGCATATTAAGCCCTTCTATGCCAAAGTAAATGGCATTTGCGCCACCATGTATTGCAGCTGCAAGTGATTCGTAAGACCCCACAGGAGCCATTATTTCAAAATCTTGTCTATTCATATCGTGTAATTGTCATTACCCTTTGCCAGTAATGATTTTTTTTATTTCGTTTAATTTGTTGAGCGCTTCAACGGGTGTGAGATTATTAACGTCGGTACTTATGATTTCATCACGCACTTGGCTAAGCACTGGGTCATCGAGTTGGAAGAATGAGAGTTGCATGCCAGTGCGATTATTGGCAACATCATCAAGGCTTTTATGAAGACTTTCTTTGCGATTGTTATCTTCAAGTTGTTTTAGAACGTCGTTAGCACGTTTAACGATTGACGGAGGCATACCAGCAATTTTTGCAACGTGAATACCAAAACTATGTTCACTACCACCACGTACAAGTTTGCGTATAAATACGACCTTACCGTTAATTTCTTTTACAGCCACATTAAAATTAGCAATGCGCTTAAAACTCTTCTCCATCTCATTAAGTTCATGATAGTGCGTTGCAAAAAGCGTTTTAGCTCTTGCGCGAGGATGCTCGTGTATATATTCCACAATCGACCAAGCAATACTTATTCCATCATAAGTGCTCGTTCCGCGCCCGAGTTCATCAAATAATATAAGACTTCGTTCGCTAATATTGTTTAGAATAGATGCAGCCTCATTCATCTCGACCATGAATGTAGATTCGCCAAGTGAAATATTATCGGAAGCACCCACGCGTGTAAAAATCTTATCGACGATGCCAATCTTTGCAGTTTCGGCAGGCACATAGCACCCAATTTGTGCCATCAGAGTAATAAGAGCTGTTTGCCTGAGTAGGGCTGATTTACCAGCCATATTAGGCCCAGTAATCATCATTATTTGTTGGTCATCGTTGCCGAGATGCACATTGTTAGAAATATATTTTTCGCCAACTGGTAGCTCTTTTTCAATGACAGGGTGACGACCTTCCGTAATGGTTATGTCGAGAGAATCATTAATTTCGGGGCGACAATATTTATTTTCTATGGCAACATTTGTGAATGCGCATAGGCAATCAAGTCGAGCAATTAATGATGAATTTAACTGTATTGCAGGAATATATTCGCTAACCGCATTAACGAGTTCGTTGAAAAGGCGCGCCTCAATAGCCATTATTTTTTCTTCAGCACCAAGTATTTTCTCCTCATATTCTTTGAGTTCTTGAGTGATATATCGTTCAGCAGCCGTAAGCGTCTGTTTGCGTATCCATTCAGGTGGCACTTTATCTTTGTGCGTGTTGCGCACCTCAATGTAGTATCCAAATACATTATTAAAGCTAATTTTGAGGCTCGGTATTCCAGTGCGTTCGCTTTCGCGTTGTTGAATTTGCATCAAGTAGTCTTTGCCCGTGTATGCGATATGTCGCAAGTCGTCAAGTTCATCATTTACCCCTTCACGCATAATTGAGCCACGATTAATAAGAGCCGGAGCATCGGGATTTAGTTCACGTTCTATACGGTCGCGAATGATAGTACAAGGGTTGAGCTGTTCTCCAAAAGATTGAAGTACATCATTGTCGGCACTTGTACAAAGCGACTTTATTGGTACAATGGCTGTAAGAGCGCATTTTAGCTGGACGAGTTCGCGAGGTGATATGCGTCCTACTGCAACTTTTGAAATAAGTCGTTCAAGGTCGCCAATGGTTTCTAATTGCTCTTTAAGAGTTTCTCGTCCTTCGATGTCGCGAAAGAAGTATTCCACTACATCAAGACGGTTATTTATCAGCTTTACATCTTTTAGCGGGAAAATAATCCATCGCTTTAACAGTCGTGCACCCATAGGGCTTAAAGTCCTATCGATAACTGTTAGTAGGCTCTTCCCATCTTCGCACATAGAGCCTATTAGTTCAAGATTGCGCACCGTAAACTTATCGAGTCTCACGTAGCGCTCTTCTTCAATGCGCGAAAGAGTAGTGATATGACTTATTTGCTTGTGTTGAGTAATATCTAAATAGCAAAGTATTGCTCCCGACGCAATAATTGCATTTGCCATGCGATGTACACCAAATCCTTTTAGATTCTTTGTCTCAAAGTGTTTTAGCAGTCTATCGGTAGCCGACTCTTCGGTGAAAATCCAGTCGTCGAGTTCAAAGTTGAGGTATCTTGCAGTAAATGTTTCTTCAAAAAGTTTACGATTCCCACGTTCGATAAGCACCTCTTTTGGTGCAAAATTACCAAGAAGTTTATCAATATAATCGCTTGTTCCTTCGGCTGTTAGAAATTCTCCCGTGCTAATATCGAGAAACGCCACACCGCAACCATTTTTAGCAAAATGAACGGCAGCGAGAAAATTATTTTCGCGATGGTCAAGAATATTATCATTTATACTCACACCAGGAGTTACCAATTCGGTAATCCCACGCTTTACCAGCTTTTTTGTAAGTTTAGGATCTTCTAATTGTTCACATATCGCTACACGCTTTCCTGCTCTAACTAATTTAGGCAAATAAGTATCAAGAGCATGATGAGGGAATCCCGCCAGTTCAACGTATTGAGCCGAGCCATTAGCGCGACGCGTCAGAGTAATGCCAAGTATCTCAGAAGCCTTTATTGCATCTTCAGAGAATGTCTCGTAGAAGTCTCCAACACGAAAAAGAAGAATTGCATCGGGATGCTTCGCTTTCATCTCGATGTATTGTTTCATAAGAGGAGTTTCTACAATTTCCTTTGCCATTGTTTTATTTTAGATTAAAACAAAGGTACAAAAACCATTTGAAAGTATTGAGATGATTAGGCAGTAAATTATCGCTTGATAAGGCGAAGGAGCGGTGTGGTCATGAATGTTGTTACAAGGGCCATTATTACAAGAATTACAAATACCGATGGAGGTAGTATTCCCATTTCATAGCCAATATTAAGAGCGACAAGTTCCATTAATCCGCGTGTGTTCATTAGGATTCCTATTGTAAGGCTATCTTTCCATGTCTCACCAACAAGTCGTGCAGCAATTGAACAACCACCAAGTTTGCCAGCAATAGCAACAATAATTAGCCCCACACAAGTTATCCACATTTCTGGTGTGTTGAGCAGGCCTATCTCGGTGCGCAGTCCTGTGAATGCAAAGAAAAGAGGTAGGAAGAAAAATAGGGCTACATCTTCGACTTTCTCAGTCATTATTTTACGAAATCCAAAACTTTGTGGCATAACAACTCCAGCCATGAATGCGCCAAATAGTGCATGAATACCAATTATTTCGGTTATAGTGGCTGATATTATCATTACAAGAAAAATGATAGAAACCGATGTTTTTGTTATTCGATCTGTGTTTATATATATCTTTCCGATTTTGTTTAAGAGTGGGCGCACTATTGCAAACATTCCCACGATGTAAATTGCCGTTAGTCCTATTGAAAATAATGCACTTGTGAATGTCCCAGCTTGAGCTATAGATATAACGATGGCGAGGAGGCACCAAGCCGTTACATCGTCGTTTGCAGCCGACGCAATAGTAAGAGTGCCTATTGACGTTTTTGTCATTTTGCGTTCTTGAATGATACGCGCTAATACTGGGAATGCTGTGATACTCATAGAAATCCCTATAAATAGCGAAAAAGGTAGGAAAGCAGTATTACCAGCTGCATATTCTTCATAAATGAAATATGATGCAACGATTCCAAGAAAGAATGGTACTACTATGCCTGCATGACTGATTACGAGAGTTTGATTTATTTTTGTTTTTAGAATGCTGAAATCGAGTTCCATACCTATTGCAAACATATATAGGACGAGCCCTATTTGACTTAATAGACCTAAGTTGTTGAGCGATTCGGTAGGGAAAAGTAGTTCAAAAGATTGTGGAAAAAAATATCCAAGCAAAGATGGACCAAGCACAATTCCTGCTACTATTTCTCCAATAACGGCAGGTTGTCCTATAAATCGGAATAGAAATCCAAATAGGCGTACGGTAGCAAGGATTACGATAATTTGTATAAGAAGAGTGCTTAGATGATGCCCAGCATTATCTGAAATCATCTTTGTGAACAAATTGAATGATGAGGATTCTGTCTCGATTGAAGATATAGCGGTTGTGTGGTCGATAAATTTATCTCCTCCTTCGATTGCAAAATATATAAGAACTCCAAATATAAGCATCATCAACACATAGGTGATGTAGCTTTGACTGGCATGGCGCATATAATTATTATTTTATATTCATTAAATGAAAAATAACGCCTATTTGTTTAAAAAAAGTCTTTTTTTATTGCCTATTTATTCAAATCGCCATGTAATTGTTCCTACTTGGTCGGTAGTCGTTTCGGTGGAAACCGAGAAACGGGAATTTTTTGATGCTTTTTCACAACTACGGCGTACCGAAGTGCTTGCAGCAGCGCTACCAGTGCCACTTCTATATCTCGCCGATGTGACGCGTCCACGAGAGTCGACACGTACTTCAATAACTACTTTTCCGTCGACATTACTTGAAGGACGACCCCAATTTTCAAGTGTGCGACCTTTAAGAGAAAATCCAGGAGCGCCACTTCGAGCGCCAACGTCAGCATTCCCATTAGGAGAGCCCTCTTTAGAGTCGCCTTTTCCCGAAGATTTAAATGCAACGCGTTTATTTATCTTATCCGATTTTTCTTTTTCTCGTTTTATGCGTTCTTGTTCTTCAATTTCTTTTTTTGAAGGACCTGGTTTTTTCTTTTTCTCCTCTTTTTTTACCTTCATTGGCGATTCTTCATTAGTGGAGATAAGCTCAGCGCTTTCACCAGCTTCGCCAGTATTTTTCATATCTTCACCTTCGCTTTCGGTTTCAGCTTTTGTCTCCTCAGGAATGGCATTATCCATTTCTTGAGATGCAGGTTGTTGAATATTACCAAGCATCACGTATTCGCCGCCAAATAGGATTTCGCTTTGCTTTGGAATAGGCATGTCTTTAGGAGGCCATGAGTAATAAAGAAATGAGAATACGAGCACCGCAACTACTATTGCATGAAATAGTAGAGTGGCAATAAGTGCTATCGCTCGGTTTTTGTCAAATTTCTTCATTCTTGTCTATAATATTATTATGGCTTAGTGGTGTTGACTTTTTCTGTTGTCGGAGTGTTGGTTTGATTAAGGGGCTCAATCAAATTTGGATTATATGCGTTTTCCTTAGCCGGTTTAGTAGCAAGAACCATTTTCAAGTTGTTTCGTGCGCTTTTATCGAGAATTTCTATAATTTTCCCATAAGGAACTTCTTCATCAGCATATAGAGCAATGAATTGTTCGGGATTATTTTCTTGAGTTAGCTTTAAAAATCCGAGAAGTTGGTCAGATGCAATAGGTTGAGGTTCCTCCTCGCCAAAAGATGCGTAAATATTTAATTCTTTGTCAACATATACACGAGTTCCTGGCTTTATAGCAGTCTGTTCACCACTTTGTGGAAGGTTTACTTCGAGAGCAGTAGGAAACACGAATGTAGATGTTACCATGAAGAAAATCAGCAATAGGAATATAACATCGGTCATTGATGCCATACTAAACATTGCCATCATATCGTGTTGTCGTTTAAGAGCCATAATAGAGTGAGATTAATTGATGAAACTGTTTATTTAGCTGGCTCATTTAGCAAGTCCATAAATTCCATTGTCTTAGCTTCAAGTCGGTTCATGACATTGTTGAGGCGAGCGACAAGGAAATTATAAGCAAAAAGGGCTAAAATACCAACAATAAGACCTGCTACGGTGGTAACAAGAGCTTCATATATACCATTTGCAAGGATACTAACATTTGCGCTACCTCCTGCGCTTGCAAGAGCGAAGAAAGCCTCTACCATACCTATTACCGTCCCAAGGAATCCGAGCATTGGTGCTCCGGCAGCAGTTGTAGCCAGCCAAGGGAAGCCTTTGCCAAGTTTAGCTATTTCAAGGTTACCAACATTTTCGATAGCTACAAGTACATCGTTCATAGGACGACCTATACGAGAGATGCCTTTCATTATTAGGCGAGCATAAGGAGTGTCTGTCTTCTTACATAGATTGACAGCACTTTCTATCTCACCTTCATAAATATAATCTTTAATTCGCTTCATGAAAGTATCGTCTTCTTTGTCGGCAGCACGAATGACAAGAAAACGCTCTATAAGGATATAGATACTTATTAGTGAAAGGATAGCAAGAGGAATCATTATAATTCCGCCTTTTAGAGTTAAGTCCCACACCGATAGCTGTTGTTCAATAGCTGGAGATGCTTGAGCAGTAGCTTGGTTGACGGTTGCTGTGACAGTGTCGGCTTGTGTAGCTATGGTAGCAAGAATGGAATTAATAATAGCCATGAGCGTGAAGTTTATTTTTTGTTATTTAAGTCGTAAATGTTATATTATTTTAGGCAATCTTTGTATGCATTAATTGCCATTTCGAGTCCCATATAAAGTGCGTCAGAGATAAGAGAATGCCCAATAGATACTTCATTAAGATGAGGGACATTTTGTTTGAAATATTTTAGATTATCAAGGTTTAGGTCATGCCCTGCATTTATTCCCAAGCCTGCATTATGTGCGGTTTCGGCAGCTAAAATATAAGGTGCCACAGCCTCTTTTTTGTTTGTTTTAAAGTTAAGAGCATAGGGCTCGGTGTATAGCTCAATGCGGTCGGCTCCTGTTTCAGATGCTGCTTTTATGTTATCGATGTCGGTGTCAACAAAGATACTTGTTCTTATGCCTGCCTCTTTTAGGCGATCAACGATAGCAGATATAAATTCCATATTATCTTCTATCTTCCAGCCAGCACAAGATGTGAGAGCATCTGGAGAGTCGGGAACGAGAGTTACTTGTTCGGGCTTTACTTTCAGGACTAAGTCTATAAATTCAGGGGAAGGATATCCTTCTATATTAAACTCTGTTTTTATTAAAGGGCGTAAAGCAAATACGTCGGCATATTTTATATGTCGTTCATCAGGACGTGGATGTACAGTAATACCATCTGCACCAAAATTCTCACAATCAATAGCCACCTGTTCAACATTAGGCATATTACCACCTCTTGCATTTCTGAGGGTAGCAACTTTATTGATATTTACACTTAAATTTGTCATTTATATACCTCGCAAAATAAATTGAAAACGTTATTTAGCATAATGAGCAGTTATCATTTTATAGTTTATAAAAAAGCAGTACATTTGTAATAACGTTATTTCTTACAAAAGTAACATGAAATAATAATATTCTAAAGAAAATATCGAGTAAAAATTAAATTTATTATATTTAGTATGAGAATAGCTCTATATGGAAATGAATATCAGCAAGAACATATTGCAGATATAATCAAGCTATTTGCTGTGCTTGCTCGCTATAATACATGGATAATTATAGAGAAAAGTTTCTATGATTATTTGTGTTGTGTGATGCCAACACACCCACAAGTAAACGAGATTATTGGTGAAAAAGATGATTTTACGGCGACAATAGCTCTTAGTATTGGAGGTGATGGCACTTTCTTGCATACTGCACAATGGGTTTCACACAAAGGAATACCAATTTTGGGTATCAATACAGGTCATCTTGGCTATCTTGCTGATGTCTCAGTTTCGGATATAGATGATGTGATAGAAGAGCTGATGACCGAACGCTACAAAATAGAGTGTCGCACTGTGCTTGAAGTTGTTACAATGGCAGATGTTGAGATAGAGCACCCTTATGCACTAAATGAGGTTGCTATTCTCAAGCAAGATACTTCGTCGATGATTGCGATGCGCACTTTAGTTAATGGGATAGATTTAACTACATATATGGGTGATGGATTGATAATATCGACACCAACGGGTAGTACCGCATATAATATTTCGGTAGGAGGCCCTATTCTTGAGCCAACATCGTGTAGCTGGGCTGTCTCACCAATTGCTGCACATTCTCTCACCATGCGTCCACTTGTGTTGCGAGATGATAGTGTGATAGAGGTTATTACAAATTCGCGTGTCGCATCTTATCGTTTAAGCCTTGATGGTCGTTCAATAGCTATGCCCGAAGGTTCGAGCGTGACACTGCGCAAAGCTCCATTTGCTGTGAAGGTTATACAAAGATTAAATCATAATTTTGCCGAAACATTGCGTAATAAGTTAATGTGGGGTCTTGATAAAAGATAATGGGCATATATTCTCTTGTTGATAAGCAATTTGGCGAGATGATAGTGTGTACTCGTAAAGGCATGAGTTCTATGACTGTGAGATGGGATAATGGGAGGTTGCGCATATGTATACCAGAGGGCGTATCCGAGAAATGGATATTTAATACCTTAGAACCCATGCGAAATCGTATCTTATTGCTTAATCATCATGCTATTAGTTATGGTATAGGGCAGGAGATTGTGTGCTACCGTCATAAAGTAAAAATTGGTACTTATGATGGAGGTTCACGTGGCATAGGATATGGAGGCGATGGGAGTGACTTATATGTGAATATATCCAAAGATGCTGACATAACCGATTCTAATATTATTGAAACTATTTCATTGTGTATATGTCGTCTTATGGCACGTAGAGCAGAAGGGGTGCTTATCCCTCATGCAATTGAAGTCGCAAAATCACTTGGTGTGATGCCACGAAAATTTGTTATAGGTCGTGGTTTCCGTAAGCTCGGTCATTGTACGACACAAAAGGATATACAATTGTCGCATAACCTTATGTTTCTTCCCGAAGAATTGATTGATTTTGTGATATGCCATGAGCTTGCGCATCTCACGCACATGAATCATAGCATGGCATTTCATGATTTGTGCAACAAATATTGTAATGGCAGGGAGGCTACTCTAAAACGAGCCCTAAAGAATTTTCATTGGTGCATAATAAGATAAA